>JASHXX010000375.1 GCA_030043335.1 Xanthobacteraceae bacterium | reverse complement strand
CGCAAGGCGTCAAACAAAGCGGCCATCGCGCGTCCCTTATTCAGCAGCAGAAATCCGGCCGCAAGCGCCAACAGAGCAACGTCGATGCCGACGATTTTGCCCATGAAGATGACTGATCGCTCCCCTTTTTGGTACGACAGGAGGCCGTCGCAGACAAGGGTAGGCCGTTGACGCCGGCGCAATGGCGATGCCCCGACAATCCGCACCGGCGATCGCGGACAATGTCGTTATTTGCCGCGGCAAGAAACGGGGTATCGTGAGCAGGTCATGAGCATGCGCTGGCGCGCCGGAACCCCTGGGATGGTCGTCCTTGCCGCGCTCGTGGCGGGCGACCTGGCGCCGGCCGCCGCCGGCGGATCTGCGGCCGATCCGGCGCCGGCGGGCTGCCGGCGCTCGGCGTTCCGCGTCGTGCTCGACGTCGGCCACACCCTCGAAGTGCCCGGCGCCATGAGTGCGCGCGGCGTTACCGAATATGCCTTCAACCTCAAGCTCGCCGAGGCGATCCAGCAAGCTCTCGTCGCCTCCGGTTTCGACAACACCGTTCGTCTCATCACCGCCACCGCGCCATGGCGGGGCCTGTTCGAGCGCGCCGCGCGCGCCAACGCGATGCGCGCCAACCTGCTCATCGCCATCCACCACGACTCGGTGCCGGACGAGCTGCTCGAGACCTGGCAATACGAGGACCGGGAAAACCATTTCAGCGACCGCTTCAGCGGCTACGCGATCTTTGTTTCCAACAATCATCCCGACCGCGCCGGCAGCCTCGCGTTCGGCCATGTCTTGGGAAAGGAGCTGGAGGCCCGCGGCCTGCACTACACGCCGCACTACACGCTGCCGCTGATGGGCCGCCACCGCCACCAGCTCATTGACGCCGACGCCGGCGTTTACCGCTACGATCAGCTGGTGGTGCTGATGCAGACCCGCATGCCGGCGGTGTTGTTGGAAGCCGGATCGATCGTCAACCGGCAGGAGGAGCTCGAGTTGGCGACGCCCGAGCGTCGCCAGCTCACCGCCCAGGCGGTCGCTGCTGCGGTTGAGGATTTCTGCTCGGCGCGGGCGCGTGCGCTGGCCGCGAAGTCGACGCCGTCCACCCGCGCCCGCCATCCGGCCACCGCCGCGCACTGAATTCCCCGCCAAAAATTTCCACCGCTCCGGGAATAAATCGCGGCCTCGGCCGATCTCATTCCCGCCAGCCGGATTGCCTTCGTTTCCGTCGGCTTGGCTTGAAGGAGGAGAGCGCAAATGAGCGAAGACGATCGTCAGCATGGGTTAGACCGCCGAAAAGTCCTGGAATGCATGACCTGGGTCGGCACCGGGGTGCTGTGGACCATCTCGGGCGGGGTGCCGCGTTCGCTGGGTCTCATTGATCAAGCGCTGGCGGCGGAAACGCGCGGCCTGACCTTCCTGCAGATCAGCGATAGTCATGTCGGCTTCGACAAGCCGGCCAATCCCAACGCGCTCGGCACGCTCGAAGAGGCGGTGGGCCGGATCAATGCGATGCCGGCAAAGCCGGCCTTCATGATTCATACCGGCGACATCAGCCATCTGTCGAAGCCGTCGGAGTTCGACGACGCCGACCGCATCATCTCCCAGACCCGGCTCGACATGCATTATGTGCCGGGCGAGCACGACTTCCTCGACGAGGAGCAAAAGCTCTATCGCGAACGCTACGGCCGCGGCACCCAGGGCGCCGGTTGGTACAGCTTCGACGCCAACGGCGTGCATTTCATCGGCCTCGTCAACGTCGTCAATCTCAAGGCCGGGGGATTGGGCAACCTCGGCGATGCGCAGCTCGAGTGGCTCGAGAACGATCTAAAAGGCCGCTCGGCATCGACGCCGATCGTGGTCTTTGCCCACATCCCGCTGTGGACGGTCTACCCGCAATGGGGCTGGGGCACCGAGGACAGCGCGCGCGCGCTCGAATACCTCAAGCGTTTCGGCTCGGTGACGGTGCTCAACGGCCACATCCACCAGGTGATGCAGAAGATCGAAGGCAACGTCACCTTTCATACCGCGCGCTCGACCGCGTTTCCGCAGCCGGCGCCCGGCACCGCGCCCTCGCCCGGGCCCATGAAGGTGCCCGACGACAAGCTGCGCAGCGTGCTCGGCATCGCCACCGTCACCTTCAAGCAAGGCGAAGCGCGGCTCGCGATCGTCGATACGCCGCTTGCGGGCTGAGGTGGCCGATGTCGCTACGCAACACTTTCGCCGGCGCGGCAATCGCCGCCGCGGTTGGCGCGACGACCGCGGCCGTCCTCGCCGCGGTCGTCCTGCCCGGCTGGGCGCAAAGCCCGGCAAGCGCGGTGTCGATCGACAATTTCACCTTCAACCCGCAGAAGCTGACGGTGAAGGCCGGCACTACCGTTACCTGGACCAACAAGGACGACATCCCGCACGCTATCGCCGCGGTCGGCAAGGAGTTCAAATCGAAGGTGCTCGACACCGACAATAGCTTTTCCTTCACCTTTACCACGGCGGGCAGCTACAACTATTTCTGCTCGCTGCATCCGCACATGACCGGGACGATCGTGGTAGAACCGGCAACCGGCGGCGACGCCGGACACTGATGCTCAGTTGGGCGCAACCCCTGCCCTACCCGCGCCGGCACACAGCGCGGGGATGGCGGGGGATTGCGATACCACGGACAGTCGGGCGCCCCACGATGGCAGGCGACGACGACATCGGCGAGCGCGATCGGGCGCGGCATTTTCGCGACGCCGCGCTGCCGCATCTCGACGACGTGTACACGCTAGCGCGCTATCTCATGCGCAATGCCGCGGACGCCGAGGACGCGGTGCAGGAATGCTATTTGCGGGCGCTGCGGCATTTCGACAGCTACCGCGGGCCGGCGATGAAGCCGTGGCTGCTCGCAATCCTGCGCAACGTCTGCAACGCCGAGTTCGCGCGCCGCGCCGCGCTGCCGATGCCGCCGGAAAGCGGCGCCGGCGATCCGGCAGCGGACGAAGCGGCGCGGTGGCAAGAGCCGCAGCGCTCGCCGGAGGCGGAACTCTTGCGCCGCCACGACGATGCGACGATCCGCCGGCTCGTTGCCGAGCTGCCGCAGCCATTCCGCGAAGCCGTCGTGCTGCGCGACGTCAATAATCTGTCCTATCGCGAGATCGCCGAGGTCGCCGGCGTGCCGGTTGGAACGGTGATGTCGCGGCTGGCGCGTGCCCGCGCCATGCTGCGCGCCGCCTGGAACGTCGCAGAAGGATCGACGCCATGAACTGTGAGCAATGCCAGGTGCTTATTCACGCGCTGATCGACGGCGAGCTCGACGCCGGCCATGCGGCCGATGTCGAAGCTCATGTCGCGACCTGCCCGAGCTGCGCCGGCGAGCTTGAAGCATTCCGCGCGATGCGCGCGGCCATGGCGAGCGCCGATCTCAAGGAGCGCGCGCCGGCGCATCTGCGCGCCCGCATCGAGGCGGCGCTGCCGTCATCGCCGCGCCGCACCACCGGCCGGGTCGCGTCGCAGATGACATCCTGGCGAAATTTTCTCGGCGGCCTCACCGTCGGTACGGCGCTCTCGGCCGCGGTCGCAGCAATGCTCGTCGTCGCGGTCATTCGCAACGATGCGGCGCAGCGCATCGACGAGGAAGTCGTGTCCGCCCATGTGCGGTCGCTGCAAGCGGGCCACCTCACCGACGTGCAGACCAGCGACCAGCACACCGTCAAGCCATGGTTCAACGGGAAGCTCGATCTCGCGCCGCCGGTCGTCGATCTGACCGCGCAGGGCTTCACCTTGATCGGCGGCCGGCTCGATTACGTCGACGGCGAAGAGGCGGCCTCGATCGTCTACCGGCGCCGCGATCACGTGATCAATCTGTTCGTGACGCGGCAATCCGGCGTCGAGCATGGCGGCGCGAAGACCGAAACCGTGCACGGATTCAATGTGCGGCGCTGGACGCAGAACGGGCTCGACTTCTGGGCGGTGAGCGACATCAATGCCGGCGAGCTCGACGAATTCAGCCAAAAATTCAGGTCCGCGCTCGAGCCGCTTTCCGGACATTCATGACGGCGCGGCCGCGGATCATAGGCGGACAGACGTCGTACTTCGACCCGCGAGCATGGCGGAGCAACCTTCGGCTCGCCAGCGCCCTGACCATGCTCGCCTTCGTGATCTCGCACCTGACGGCGCATGCCGTGTTGCTTGTCTCATTTGCGCGCGCCGAAGCGGCGCTCGATATCCTGATGTATCCCTGGCAGACCTTGCTTGGCACTGCCCTGCTGCTGACCGCGTTCTTCGTTCACTATGCCAACGCCTTGTGGTCGATCTATGTGCGACGCTCGCTGCGGCTTTCGGCCTGGGAATGGGCGCAGCTCGCGCTCGGCCTCACCATACCCGCCGTGTTGATGGCCCATGTGATCGGTACGCGTGTCGCCGCAAGTCTGCTCGAGGTCAATGGTTCCTATACGACCGTCTTGATCACGCAGTGGCTGCGATTCCCGTGGCTCGGCGTCGTGCAGGCCGTCGCCGTGCTGACGGTATGGACCCACGCCGGTATCGGCATTCATTTTTGGCTGCGAACCAAGCCTTGGTATCCCACATGGCGGATCTTGTTGTTGGCGGCCGGGCTGTTGCTGCCGACCCTGGCGCTCGCCGGTTTCGTCGCGGCCGGCAACGAGGTGCTGGGCGCTGCCGAGAATCCGGACTATGTGAAGCAGGCGTTCGCCCATTCCAATCTCACCGAGGCGAAGCGGTCCGCTATTGTCCAAATCGTGTACGCCGGACTGGGCATTCATGCCGCGATGGTGGCGCTGCCATTTGCCGCGCGCGGCGTTCGTCGCCGGTTCCGCCGCCGCCAGCGGCCGGCAATTCTGACCCACGCGTCCGGGCGCAGCGTGCCGATTGTTCCCGGCGCCACCGTGCTCGAGACCCTACGCGAACACGCCATCCCGCACGCGTCGGTGTGCGGCGGCAGGGCCCGCTGCACCACTTGCCGAATCCTGGTCACGAAAGGCTTCGACCAGCTATCGGTCCCTTCCGGCCTCGAAGCCAAGGCACTCGCGCGCATCGTCGCAACCGCGGGGATACGGCTTGCCTGCCAGATTCGCCCGAGCGCCGACATCTCCATCGTGCCGCTACTTACCGCCGACGCCAGCGCCGCCGACGGAGCGGTGCGCGGCGGGCTTGAGGGAAACGAGCGTCCGGTGACCGTGGTGTTCGTGGACCTGCGCGGCTCTACCGGCTTGGGCGAGGCGAAAATGCCGTACGATGTGCTGTTCGTCCTCAATCAGTTCTTTCACGAGATGACCAAAGCTCTCGAGGCCACCAACGGACACTACTCGCAATTCACCGGCGACGGGCTGATGGCTCTTTACGGACTCGAGGCCGCGGCCCAGGCGGCGGGGCCGCTCGACGCGATCCGCGGCGCCCGCGAAATGCTCGGCCGCCTCGATCAGCTCAATCAGCGGCTGCGCCAAGATTTGGCGCAGCCGATGCGGATCGGGATCGGCATTCACTATGGCGAGGCGATCGTCGGCGCCATGGGGCCGCCGCGATCGCAAATCATCACCGCCATCGGCGACACGGTTAACACCTGCGCGCGGCTCGAAAGCCTGACCAAGGATTATGACTGTGCCGTCATTGTCTCGCGCCGGGCGGCCGAAGCCGCCGGCCTCGGCATGAGCGACCGCAAACTGCATGAAGCGGCGGTCAAAGGCCGGGCGGAGCCGGTGCAGTTCTATGCATTGAAGGCGCGCGCCGATCTGCCGATCTGATTTGGCCCGCGGGGCGGATCGCACTCCCGGCCCCGCGACATTAAAACCCGCCAAGCTACGGAATCTCGGCCAAAATTCATGCCTGCGCTGCATCCTGCGTGACTCGCCTCCTGCCCTGTTAAGGGCTAAATCAAGTCGTGATTCGATCGCACTGACCGTCTGCGGCCCGCGGCGGCCACCGGGAAACTCGATCGACGCGGCAGACGTTTAGCCTCATGGACCAGCGCACCGACAGCGAGCGGCGCCCGGACGTTCTGCCGGGCCGAGACGCCCGGCCTGCGATCGGTGGGGCGCGCAAGGGCGGCTCGTGGCTCGACCGGCTGCGCCAACGCCGCCGCACCGTGCTCGTCGTCACCGCGCTGATAGTCGTCGCCATTGCCGCCACCGTGGTGTGGTGGGTCAACGCCAGCACTTATGAATCAACCGACGACGCCTTCATCGATGCCCGCACGGTGTCGATCAGCGCGCAGGTCAGCGCCGCCGTGGTCGACGTGCCGGTCACCGACAACCAGCTGGTCGAGGCTGGCGCCGTCCTCGTGCGCCTCGACGATCGCGACTTCCGCGCCCAGGTCGATCAGGCCAAGGCGCAGGTCGATCAGGCGCAGGCCAATATCGACAACATCATCGCCCAGCTCGGCGCCCAGCAAGCACGCATCGACCAGGCTGACAAACAGGTCGAGCAGGCGCAGGCCGCACTCACTTTCGCCGAGCAGCAAGACGAACGTTACCAGCGGCTGGTCAAGACCGGCGCCGTTACCGTCGAGACGGCGCAGCAATACTCCTCGGGCCTGCTGCAGGCGCAGGCGGCGCTTGCCGCCGCGCAGGCCAACGCCGTCGCCACGAAAAAGCAGCTTCCGGTGCTGAAATCGCAGGAAACGCTGTCCACCGCGCAACTGGAGCAGGCCCGCGCCGCACTCGAGCAGGCCGAAACCAATCTGTCGCGCACCGTCATCACCGCACCGGTCGCCGGCCGCGTCGCGCGGCTCAACACCGCGAAAGGCACCTATGCGGCGGTCGGCCAGGCGCTGATGATGTTCGTGCCGCGCGAGGTCTGGATCACCGCGAATTTCAAGGAGACGCAGCTCAACGGCGTGCACCCGGGAAGCCCGGTCGACATCAGGATCGACGCCTTTCCCGACCGCACGTTCGAAGGCCACGTCGACAGCATCCAGGCCGGCAGCGGCACCGCCTTCAGCCTGCTGCCGACCGAGAACGCGACCGGCAACTACGTCAAGATCGTGCAGCGCGTACCGGTCAAGATCGTGTTCGACGAGCCGCCCGACGTGCTGCTCGGGCCCGGCATGTCGGTGGTGCCGTCGGTGCGGAAAAAATGAGCGATCAGCGCCAGTATTCCGGACCGGAGAGCCGCTCGGCGGCCGGCGACCGCAGCCCCTGGCTGATCGCCATCGTCGTCTCGATCGCCACCTTCATGGTCGTGCTCGACACCGCGATCGCCAACGTGTCGCTGCGCTATATCGGCGGCAGCCTGGCGATCAGCGTCGACGAAAGCACCTGGGTGGTCACCACCTACCTGATCGCCAACGCGGTGGTGCTGCCGGTGAGCGGCTGGCTGTCGAACGTGATCGGCCGCAAGCGCTTCTACATGCTCTGCGTCGCGGTCTTCACCGTCGCCTCGCTGCTATGCGGGCTGGCGTCGAGCCTCTCGTCGCTGATCCTGTTCCGGATACTGCAGGGTATCGGCGGCGGCGGCATGCCGACCAGCGAGCAGGCGATGCTCGCCGATACCTTCACGCCGCGGCAGCGCCCGCAGGCGTTCGCGCTTTACGGCATCGCCGTGATCGTGGCGCCGACCGTCGGCCCGACGCTCGGCGGCTGGATCACCGACAATTACTCCTGGCACTGGATCTTCTTCATCAATGTGCCGATCGGAATCATCTCGCTGATCCTGGTGCAATGGCTGGTCCACGAGCCCGAAGTGCTCGAGCGCGAGCGCCGCGAGTATCTCGCCCGCGGGCTCAACATCGACTGGCAAGGTTTTGTCCTCATCGCCATGACCTTCGGCTGCCTCGAGGTCGTGCTCGACCGCGGCCAGATCGAAGACTGGTTCCACTCGACCTTCATCATCACCTTTGCGACGCTGTCGGTCTGCGCCTTCATCTTCTTTGTCCCGTGGGAGCTCACCCGCGACGATCCGATCGTCGATATCCGGCTGCTGTGCCGGCGCCAGTTCGGGATGTCGTTCCTGGTGATGATGGCGGTCGGCGCCATCCTGTTCGGCTCGAACCAGATCACGCCGCAGCTCATGCAGACCAACTTTCCCTACACCGCGATGCTTTCGGGGCTGGCGGTGATGCCGGGCGGCCTGGTGATGATGCTGATGATGCCGATCGCCGGTCAGCTCATTCCCTATATGCAGCCGAAATACTGGATGGTGATCGGCCTCTGCGCGATTGCGGCGGCGATGTGGTACTCGACCTCGCTCGTCCCCGACGCGAGCTTCAGCTATTTCGCCTGGGTGCGGATCTATCAGGTGATCGGGTTGCCGTTCATGTTCATTCCGATCAATAGCGTCGCCTATGACGGATTGCCGCCGCAGAAGACCAGCGAGGGCTCGGCGCTGATGAACGTCGCCCGAAATCTCGGCGGCAGCTTCGGAGTCTCGCTGGCCAATGTCGAGCTGCTGCGACGCTCGCAATTCCACCAGGCCCGGCTCACCGAGAACGTCGTTCCGTCATCGCCCGAGTATCAGTCCACCCTCAAGCACATCATGCAGTACTTCGTGCAGAATGGATCGCCCACCGACGCGCAGGGCCATGCCATGGGCTACATCAGCCATATGATCACCGGCCAGGCGACGCTCATGGCTTATATCGACATCTTCTACACCTGGGCGATTTTCGCGATCGTGCTCATTCCCTTCGTGCTGCTTCTGATCCGGCGGATAACGCCCGGCACGGCGCACGCGGCGGCGGGGCATTGAAGGAAGAGAACGATGCTCCGGGCCTCGGCCGCCTACTTGGTCAAAGAACATTTGGCG
>JASHXX010000374.1 GCA_030043335.1 Xanthobacteraceae bacterium | reverse complement strand
TTCCGTCCGACCGCTACGGGCGCGTCGTCGCCTTCGCATTCGTGTCGCGCGACGGCGCCGAGCGCTTGGTCCAGGCCGAGCTGGTTGCGGCAGGGCAGGCGCGCGTCGCCGCCCGGGTCGGTAGCCGCGAGTGCGCCGCGGAACTTCTCCGCCGCGAAAAAGCCGCGCGGGCGGCCAAGCTTGGCCTTTGGGCGAATTCGTATTATGAATTGCTTAACGCCGCCAATCCCGCAGACGTGCTGGCCGAGCGAGGCCGTTTCGGCTTGGTCGAGGGCAGGGTGGTGTCGGTGCGCGAAAGCGGCGCCACGATCTATGTGGATTTCGGACGGCGGTGGACCGAGGATTTCACTGTTACGATCCTGAAGCGAAATGCGCGTAGCTTTGCGGCTGCGGGCCTCGAACCGGGGAGGCTTGCCAGCCGGCACATCAGGATACGCGGTTGGATCGAGGAACGCGGCGGGCCTTGGATCGAGGCCGCGCGCCCGGAACAGATCGAGCTGACCGACCGTGAGTGACGTGGTGACCAGACCGGGACCCATGCGGACGACGCGCCATCGGATTGCCGATCGCGGCATCGCCGCGGCGGCATTCGCTGTGGCCGCGTTCGGCTTGGCGGCCTGCACGGCGACGCCCCCGGCGCTCGCGCCGCAGGTGTCGCTGTCGGCGCCGGCGAAGCCGCCGGACGAAGACATGTCGCCGGCGGCGCTGCGCGAGCACCAGCGCATCCTCGCGGCTTATGGCGGCGCCTACAACGATCCGCGGCTGCAGGGCATGATCGAGCAGACCGTCGACCATCTGGTGGCGGCGTCGGAGCGGCCCGACCTGCACTACAAAGTCACCATGCTCAATTCGCAGTCGATCAACGCCTTTGCGCTGCCGACCGGCCAGCTCTACGTGACCCGCGGCCTGGTTGCGCTCGCCAATGACGAATCCGAGCTCGCCTCGGTGCTGGCCCACGAGATGGGCCACGTGATCGCGCGTCACGCCGCCATCCGCGAAGAGCAGGCGCGCCAGACCGCGCTGGTCAACCGCGTCGTCAGCGACGTCATCAGCGACCCGGAGGAGGGCGCGTTGGCACTCGCCAAATCCAAGCTGGCGCTGGCGAGTTTCTCGCGCGCCCAGGAATTCGAAGCCGACGCCATCGGCATCGGCATCGCCTCGCGCGCCGGCTATGATCCTTTTGGCGCGGTGCGCTTTCTCACCTCGATGGAGCACAACGCCGGGCTCAAGCCGCAGCAGAGCGGCGCCGCCATCGATCCGCGCGCGCCCGATTTCCTGTCGTCGCATCCGGCGACGCCGGAGCGGATCACCAACGCGCTCGCCAATGCCCGCCAGTTCAGCGCGCCATCGACCTATGCGGGGCGGGACAAGAATGCCTACCTCTCCGGTATCGACGGCATCGTGTTCGGCGAAGACCCGAGCGAAGGTTTTGTGCGCGGCCGGCGCTTCCTGCATCCGCGGCTGGCCTTCACCTTCACCGCCCCCGAAGGCTTTACTCTCGACAACACCGCGCAGGCCGTCCTCGGCGTCAAGCATGGCGGCGGCCAAGCGCTGCGCCTCGACGTCGTGCGCGTGCCGGCAGAGCAGACGCTCGCCGCCTATCTCACTTCGGGATGGATCGAGAACATCGACCCCGCCACGGTCGAAGACACCACTATCAACGGCTTTCCCGGCGCCACCGCGGCCGCCAAGGGCGATCAATGGGACTTCCGGCTCTATGCCATTCGCTTCGGCAGCGATGTCTATCGCTTCATCTTCGCCGCCAAGCACCGCACGCCCGAGATCGACCGCGTGTTCCGGGACGCGGTCGGCACCTTCCGCCGCATGAGTCTTGCCGAGATCGAAGACGCCAAGCCGTTGCGGCTCAAAGTGGTGACGGTCGGGCCCAGCGACACCGTCGAGAAGCTCGCGACCCGCATGGCGGTCGCCGACCACCAGGTCGAGCGTTTCCGCGTGCTCAACGGGCTCGAGGCCGGTGAGCGGCTCAAATCGGGCGCCGAGGTCAAGATCGTCGTCGAGTGACGCCGGTTCCGCGTCAGAAATTGATCGCGCGCTTGGCTACCGCAAGCGCGGCCTCCTTCATAGCCTCGCTCAATGTCGGATGTGCGTGGCAGGTGCGCGCGATATCCTCCGAAGAGGCGCCGAACTCCATGGCGATGGCGGCTTCCGCGATCATGGCTTCGGCATCGGGGCCGAGAATGTGCACGCCGAGCACGCGGTCGGTCTTGGCATCGGCGAGGATTTTAACGAAGCCGTCGGTCGCGAGGTTGGCCCTGGCGCGAGCATTGGCGCTGAACGGAAACTTGCCGACCAGGTAAGCGACGCCGGCGTGTTTGAGTTCCTCCTCGGTTTTGCCGACCGATGCGATTTCCGGATAAGTATAAACGACGTTGGGGATCACGTCGTAATTCACGTGTCCCGCCTGTCCGGCGATGATCTCGGCGGCGGCGACGCCCTCGTCTTCGGCCTTGTGCGCCAGCATCGGGCCGGCGATGACGTCGCCGATGGCATAAATGCCGGCGACATTGGAGCGGAACTGCGGATCGACGATGACGCGGCCGCGATTGTCGCGTTTGACGCCGACCGCGTCGAGACCGAGGCCGTCGCTAAAGGGCACCCGGCCGATCGCCACCAGCACGATGTCGGTCTCGAGGATTTCAGCGCCGCCGCCGGCCGCCGGCTCGACTTTCACTTTGAGCAGCTTGCCTGACCTGTCGATATCCGTGACCTTCGACGACAGTTTGAAGGCAATGCCCTGCTTCTGCAGCAGGCGGTGGAATTGCCGCGCTACCTCGCTGTCGATGCCAGGCAGGATGTTATCGAGGAACTCGACGATCGTCACCTCGGCGCCAAGCCGGCGCCACACCGAGCCAAGCTCGAGCCCGATAATGCCGGCGCCGACAATCAACAGCTTCTGCGGCACCTTGGTCAGATCGAGCGCTCCGGTCGAGGACACGACGCGCTTCTCGTCGATGTCGATGCCGTTCAACCGGGCGACATCCGAGCCGGTGGCGATGACGATGTTCTTCGTTTCCAGGGTCTGGGTCTTGCCGTCGGCGGCCTTCACCTCGATCTTGCGCGGGGCGATGATTGTTGCGGAGCCGTGGAAGGCTTCGATCTTGTTCTTCTTGAACAGAAAAGCGACGCCGTTGACGTTGCTTTCAACGTTCTGCTCCTTGTATTTGAGGAGCGCCGCGAGATCGATGCTCGGCTTGCCGACCTTGATCCCCATCTGCGCGAACGAGTGGCCGGCCTCTTCGTAGAGTTCGGAAGCGTGCAGCATCGCCTTCGAGGGAATGCAGCCGATATTGAGGCAGGTGCCGCCGAAGGTCGCGCGTTTCTCGATCACCGCGGTCTTCAATCCGAGCTGCGCCGCGCGGATGGCGCAGACATAGCCGCCGGGGCCGGTGCCGATGACGATGAGGTCGTAATTGGCCATGGCTTACAAATCCAGCACCAGCCGCGCCGGTTCCTCCAGCGATTCCTTCACCCGCACCAGGAACGTCACCGCCTCGCGGCCGTCGACGATGCGGTGGTCATAGGAGAGCGCCAGATACATCATCGGCCGCGCCTCGATCTTGCCGCTAACCACCATCGGCCGCTCCTGGATCTTGTGCATGCCGAGAATGCCGGATTGCGGCGCGTTGAGGATCGGCGTCGACATCAGCGAGCCGTAGATGCCGCCATTAGTGATGCTGAAGGTGCCGCCCTGGAGCTCCTCGATCTTCAGCGTGCCCTCGCGTGCCCGCTTGCCGAAATCGGCGATCGCCTTCTCGATCTCGGCGATCGATTTCATGTCGCAGTCGCGCACCACCGGCACGATCAGGCCGCGCTCGGTGCCGACCGCGATGCCGATGTGGTAGTAGTTCTTGTAGATGATGTCGGTGCCGTCGATCTCGGCGTTGACCGCCGGGATCTCCTTGAGCGCCTGAACGCACGCCTTCACGAAAAAGCCCATGAAGCCCAGCTTGGTGCCGTGCTTCTTCTCGAACAGCTCGCGGTATTGGCCGCGCAGCGCTATGACGTGGGTCATGTCGACCTCGTTGAAGGTCGTGAGCATCGCCGCCGTGTTCTGCGCGTCCTTGAGCCGCCGCGCGATGGTCTGCCGCAGCCGGGTCATGCGCACGCGCTCCTCGCGGGCGGCATCGTCCGGCGGCGACGGCGCCCGCGCCTGGATCGCGGCGGCGGTGGGTGCGGCGACCGGGGTCGGCTGCGCGGCGGCCCGCTCGATGGCAGCTAGCATGTCGCCCTTGGTGACGCGGCCGTCCTTGCCGGTGCCCGGCACGGTCGCGGCATCGACGCAGGTCTCGGCAGCTATTTTCCGCACCGACGGCGCCAGCGGCACATCGGCGGCGCGCGCCGCAGCAGGCGCGGCTGCAGGCTTGGCCGCC
>JASHXX010000373.1 GCA_030043335.1 Xanthobacteraceae bacterium | reverse complement strand
GGCTAGTTCGGCAGTATTGTTCTTTCTTCGGCGTCGACTTGGAGAAGGCGGCGAACGCACTGATCAAACTCCACAACATGACCGGCGACTTCGGATATACCAATGAGCGGCATCAGCTTGTTGTTGACACCATCTACGTTTTCCTTGGAGCGGATCAGCATCTGAGCAAAGAGAGGATCGGCGAAATCAAAGAGCAGGTGGAAAGAGATAAAAGGCTTAGTAACGCAAAGTACTAGGGCGCTAAGAATGTCTGGGTCCCGCCTAGCGTCCCCAATCCTCCTCCGCCTCGCGCCGGACTCTGCCGGCGCTTTCGGGTTCTTGACCTTCACCCAATGTGGCGAACGCCCTGAGCGGTAGGACGAGCCGAGCCTCTTCGACACGATACCCTCGCGGCCAAGCCGACAGGCCTCGCGCCCCTAGTACACGCCTGGCACCAAACGGGCCGTTCGCGCCATGTAGTCTTCGTATTTCGGAAAGACCTGAACCAGTACCCGCTCCTCGTATTTCATGCGTTGAAGTTGAAATGCACATACCAAAGCGAACAGCAACAGCGCCCATGCTGACAGGTACTGCAGCGCAACCCCAGCAATGGCAATGATCTCGCCAAGGTACAGCGGATGGCGGTCGAGGGCATAAGGCCCCCAAGTAACGAGGCGCCGAGCCTCAGGCAAAATGCTGATCGAACGCCCGAGTACAAGCGCCGCATAAATTGCCAAACCAGTGCCGCCGATAATCAAGAGAAGCGACGCTAAGTAAGGCGCAGAGGAAAGCTGTTGCGGCGGCAGCAGCACCATGCCGAGGCTGAGAAAGGTGCCGGCCACAGCGGCACAGCGTGGATAGAACCCTGCCGCAGTTCGCTGCGGAACGTAACGCACCGTAAACATCACAACCAAGATCGCGAAGAAAGCCAGCGTGGTCATATGCGCGACGGTACTAAGGACGAGTTCTGGGGGGAGCACAGACGGATCGGTCTGGACGACCAGCTTAACCAACGCGATCTGTTGAACCACTAATGGCAGCATCTGCGTTGTACAAAACCCATACCAAGCGATGAGAGGCGCGGCCGCGAATAGATCGTAGAGTTTGGTCCGCCGAAGCGTCTTGAGCCGCTCGCTCACGATGGCGATTGTCATGAGCACCATCCCCAGCAATGTCAGTAACGGTATCACGTTGTTAAGCTCAGGGGCCAAAGCTAATCGCGACCCTCTTAAGGGAAGGGCAAAGACATCCGGAGAAGGAATGACGGATTTTGACCGGCGAGGGGTTAGGACAGCAACTTTCTTGCGATTGCCGCGGCGCCTACAGCGAGGACTAGGAGCTTGAGCCACAAGGCGAGCCGGCCATTTGGTTCGAACTCGTTGACGGCGGCAAACAATACGGCAGTGACGAACAAGATCACCAGCACATAAATGAGCAGCAGCATTTGAACGTTCCGTTGGTCACGATGCCAGTGAGCGCCGCCAAGAAACCTTGCGCAGCGCTCAGCCGCCTCGGTCCTGTGCCGGCTTGTACTCGCGAATTACCAGCGCCCGGTTCCGCAACGTGAACCGCTCACTCGGATAGTTGGCGATCGCCATGTCGAGCGCTGCATGGGCGATCGCTACGCTGGATGAAGCCGAGACCACCCAGCGGATATGCTGGTCGTGTCGGTCCCACATCTCCACCCGAAAGGGCAGGTTCGTCGGGATGTCATGGAGGTTGGGATTGGCGAGCTCGCGTAGCAATTCGTCGACGCGGAAATAAAGCTTCGAGGACGTGCGCCAAAGGCCTCCGCACTCAGCGCGAAGCCGCTCTAGCAGGCCAAGCGTGTAAAGCTGGCCGTCGCCATCCACCGATTTTGACATTAGAACAGAATGAGAACACCGTTCACAGAAGTCAAGGGGAGCCGCTCAAGCACTCTGGGAAAAGGTCGAAAAGATCTGCTGGATAGCGTGAACAGTTGAGAGATCAGCAAAGCATGTTGCCTGTCAGCAACGCTCTCTGAAAATCGTCGCTGTACTATTGACCTGCCACAAAAATAAACCCCGAGCAGACTCGGGGTCGCTTAAGTTTGTTGCCTCAGCTTAGGCTTCTTCTATCCGGGCGGCGGGGGATGTCGGGGGACATGGGGACTGCCGCCCGGACGGGCCTATCAAACCAAATTTAAGCGCGACTTCCATTGACGCAATGTTGCATCGAGCGAACTCGGCTCGGCGCGACTTTTTGCCCAACCGCCGTGGGCGAAGTTGGCGGCCTCGGCGGAGATACGCAACGCACCGCCGAGGCCCCGTGGCCGGAGCGCCTTGCGGCCTGGGGGACGTAAGACCGCTCGACCACAACGAGAGATAGCCGCGTGTGCAACGCCGCTATCTAAGCTGCTGAAAGAGAGGCGCTGGTTTAGATGGAGCTGGGGGAGCGACCCCCGGCTCCTCCGCCTAACGTTGGATAGGGTCGCCTGAGATCACGCATCTGGGGAGCGACCCCTGCGGATCAAGGCTCGTCCATATCCCAAGGCTAGGCTTTGCTAACAGTAATGCGGTCGTGCTTCTTTGTCACCTCGGCGCCCTGCGGGCACACCCCCTAATGTTGGCGGTTCTGTTCCAGGCTAGACCATGCGAGGCATTGGAACTGGAAGCGCTAGGGAGGCAAAGCGATGATAGGCTGGAAGGCTATGGAAGATGCACCCAAGGATGGCCGATCATTGCTGCTATGGGCGAAGCTTAAAACCGCCCCGGCGGAGAAGGACGCTCCTAGTTATCCAATCGTTGGCCGTTGGGACAACTGGCAATGGCAAGCTACGCCAGACCTATTAAGTAGCGCGGTGCTGATCCCGACCTATTGGGCCGAAATACCAGAGGCTCCCGAGCCGTAATGTATCACCGAGGCGAAGGGCAAACGATGACGGGCAAAGCAGTTAGGGAAATCCAGCGTGAGCATGGAATGCGCTACGTGACAAAGATGCCGCGCAGGCAGAAGCCGGGCTGGACGCTCGCCCACAATCACGTCCGCCACACCGCAAACATGCTTCCTGGTCGCAACGGCTTCCGCGCATGGTGGTTCACCAAATCTGTGTCGAAAGGGTTCAAGCCTTGTGGCTGCGGTTGGTCCGGGCTGCCACACGTTAGCGCCTACCCGGACTATAAGAGCGAACGCGAAAGCGTCATTGCGCGGTACGATTAGCCCCGAGGCCCCCGCGTCGGGCAGCGAGGCCCTTCTCACACTGGGCGTCTCTATCCTGTCGGGGGGCGGCCGCGTCCTGCGGAGCACTTCCATTTTTTGATGAGGTCCACTTTGGGGGCACAGCGAGCCGCGAGGGGCACGGGCGGCGCTGATGTGTGTGCCCGCTTACTAGGCGCTTACTACGCCCTAATCTCGATCCGCAAATCTCTTTTTGATCAACTGTTTAATTCTACAGCGCAGCAACCCCCCA
>JASHXX010000372.1 GCA_030043335.1 Xanthobacteraceae bacterium | reverse complement strand
TTGATCGCGCGCGCGATCTCCGCGCACGTCTCCTTGCGCACCAAATCGGCGAGCCGGCGCGACAGCTCGCCCTCGTCGGCCTTGGGAAAGGCGCGGAACAGCATGTCGGAAATCACCAGGCCGAGCACGTGATCGCCGAGGAATTCGAGCCGCTGGTAGCTAGCCGCGCGGTTGCGCGAGCCCTTGAGCGCGGAGATATGCGACAGCGCGCTGTCGAGAAGCGCCGCGTCGTTGAAACGATAGCCGATGCGGTCTTCGAGCGAGCCGTCGCCGCGCCGGCGGCGCCGGCGCTGATCCTTTGGCCCGTCGACTGAGGCGGCGGAGGCGACCGAGGCGGCTCGAGCTGCCGGCCTAGTTCCGGCATCACCGGCAGGCGAATCTTGCGGCGACGTGGCAACCGATGTGGCTTTGCGCCGGCGCCTCATCTCACCAGCTTGAACAGACGGTCCCACCGGACCGTCCACGGCCAGCGCCAGACTTCCCAGGCATGGGCGCCGTTGCCGATCGAGAAGAAGATGATCTGCGCCTTGCCGATGATGTTCTCATAAGGCACGTAGCCGACCTGACTCAGCACCCGGCTGTCGGTCGAGTTGTCGCGATTGTCGCCCATCATGAAGTAGTCGCCGGACGGCACGGTGTAGACCGGCGTATTGTCGTAGAAGCCGTTGTCGGTGAGATCGAGCGTCGTGTAGGTGACGCCGTTCGGCAACGTCTCGCGGTAGCGCTTGACGCGCTGTACGACACCGTCGTCATCGGTGACGTAATCCCCGATGCGCTCGCGCTTGACCGGTTCGCCATTGATGTTGAGCACGCCGTCGATCACCTGGATGTCGTCGCCGGGCAGACCGACGACGCGCTTGATGTAGTCGATCGAGTCATCCTTAGGCAGGCGGAACACCACCACGTCGCCACGATGGACCTCGCCGCCGAGAATGCGGCCCGGAAACAGCGGCGGCGAGAACGGCAGCGAATAATGGGTATAGCCGTAGGAATATTTCGAGACGAAGAGATAGTCGCCGACAAGCAGGGTCGGGATCATCGACCCGGAGGGGATATTGAAGGGCTGAAACAGGAAGGTTCGGATGACGAGCGCAATGATCAGAGCGTGGAATACCACGCGTACCGTCTCGGCGAATCCACCTTCTCGGCGTTTGGCTCCGGTCTGCACGCTCATCGGCCTATGGTTCCGCTGTCGCTACGCCCCGCGACCTTGTAGCCTTTGGGGAATACGCGCGCAATTGCGCGCGGGGTTTCGCCGCAGTCCTCCCCGTTCGAATTTATTTAGGCAGTCCATGAGCTTGCCGCTAGGACGCCTCCGGCATGACGAATTTGTCATAGCCGGCGCGGAGGCTGAGCGTGCGCGACGCCTCGCGAGTGCGCGAACCGGCCCGCTCAAGCGGGCGGAACGACGACGGCCGAGATAATCACCAACGCCTGGGCCGTCGGACCCTCGTCGGTGATGGTGAGATCGATGCGCGGCTCATAGCCAGGCGGCGTCAGCGCCTGCAGCCGGCGTTGGGCGCCGCCAGTCAGCTCCATGGTCGGCCGCCCGGACGGCAGGTTGACGACGCCCATATCGCGCCACCACACCCCGGCGCGCAGCCCGGTGCCGAGCGCCTTGGCGCAGGCCTCCTTGGCGGCAAAGCGTTTGGCGTAAGTCTCGATGCGGTTGCGCCTTTTGTCCGCTTTGGCCCGCTCGGTCGGGGTGAAGACGCGATCGAGGAAGCGCTCGCCGTGGCGCTCGATTACCTTGGCGATCCGGCGAACGTCGGTGATGTCGGAGCCGATCCCGAGAATCATGCCTTTAGTCTGCCCTGGTCCATCGCGGCGCGCATTTTGCGCACCGCCTCAGCGAGCCCGACGAAGGTCGCCTCCCCGATCAGGAAATGGCCGATATTCAATTCGACTACGTCGGCCAGTGCCGCAATAGCTTCTGCCGTCTGGTAATTCAGCCCGTGCCCGGCATGGACTTCGAGGCCGGCGCCGCTGGCGATCGCGGCCGCGGCGCGGATGCGGTCCCATTCCGCGGCAAACCGCGCGCTGTCGCCGTCGGCAAGCGCATTACACCAGGCCCCGGTGTGGATTTCGATGGCCGGCGCGCGCAGCCGCGCCGCGGCATCGATCTGGCGCGGCTCGGCGTCGATGAAGAGCGAGACGCGGATGCCGCCGCCGGCAAGCCGTGCGATCACCGAGGAGAGCGCATCGTGCTGCGCGGCGACGTCGAGGCCGCCCTCGGTCGTCACCTCGGCGCGGCGCTCCGGCACGAGACAAGCGGCATGCGGCTTGGTGCGAAGCGCGATCTCGACCATTTCGGGCGTTGCCGCCATCTCGAAGTTCAGCGGCTTGTCGATCTCGGCCTTCAGCCGGGCCATGTCCTCGTCGCGAATATGACGGCGGTCTTCGCGTAGATGCGCGGTGATGCCGTCAGCGCCGGCGGCAATGGCAATCGCCGCGGCCTTGACCGGATCGGGATGTTGCCCGCCCCGCGCGTTGCGCAGAGTGGCTACGTGATCGATGTTGACGCCGAGGCGTATGGGAGCGGAGGCCGGCATGAGCTCTGTGCGCTGCGGCTAACCGCTGACCCGCTCGGCGTTGGCCACAACCTTCTTCGCCCGCAGCTGCGAAATGATCGAGGTCAGGTGCTTGAGGTTATAGACCTCGAGGTCGATGGTGAGATCGGTGAAATCCGGCGACTGCCGGGTCATGTGGATATTGTCGATATTGCCGTCATGCTCGGCAATCACCTGCGCGATCTGCGCCAGCGAGCCCGGCTCGTTCACCGATTGCACCGCGAGCTGCGCCGGGAAGCGCTGTGGCGCCTTCTCGTCCACATCCCAGCGCAGGTCGAGCCAGCGCTCCGGCTGATCCTCGAACTCGGTCAGCGCCGGCGAGTGGATCGGATAGATGGTGATCCCCTCCCCAGGCGTCATGATGCCGATGATGCGGTCGCCGGGCACGGCGCCGCCATGCGGCGCGAACCGCACCGGCAGGTCGGTGTTGATGCCGCGGATCGGGATCGCCGCGCCGCGCTCGCCATCGCCGGGGAGCTTGAACTTCACTGCCTTGGCCCGCTTCAATCCGAACCAGCCGCCTTCGGCCTTGGGCGCGACCGTGACCCGCTCGTCCTTGTAGTCGGGATACATCGCCCGTACCACGTCGGAGGCCTTCATCTCGCCGCGGCCGACCGCCGACATCACGTCCTCGATCGAGGCGCGGGCGAGCCGCGGCAGCGCGCCTTCGAGCTGCTCGTCGCTATAGGCGATCTTGGCGCGCTGGCAGAGCCGTTCGAG
>JASHXX010000371.1 GCA_030043335.1 Xanthobacteraceae bacterium | reverse complement strand
TCGGCGACCGGCTGCACCACGCCGGTCTCGTTGTTGGCGAGCATGACGGCCACAAGCGGCCGCGGCGTTGCGGCAACGGCCGCTTTGAGCGCGGCAAGGCTCACGGGTCCGTCGGCGTCGACGGGGATGTCCATGACCGCCTGGCGCGGGAACCGGCCGCCGGTCCGCACCGAGGAGTGCTCGACCGCCGAGATCAGGAGCCGCCCGCGCGGCCCCTTCTCGTCCGCCGTCTCGATCGCCGGGGTGAGCGCCAGCATGTTGGCTTCGGTGCCGCCGGACGTGAAGAACACGTCCGCCGGCTTGGCGCCGAGGAGCGCCGCGACCTCTTCGCGGGCGCGCTCGAGCGCATGCCGGGCGGCGCGGCCCTCGGCGTGCACCGAGGATGGATTGCCGGCGAGCGCCAGCGCGGCTTCGAGGGCTGCGCGCGCCTCGCCGCGCAGCGGCGCGGTGGCGTTCCAGTCGAGATAGACCCGGTCGGTCATTGCCTTTTCTCGGCCGCTGCCTTGTTCTCGCACCTTCGCATACGCATGTGTGGCGTCAGCGGATGAATGGGAGGGCTGCTTGCTGCCGTGGCGCTTGCTTTTTCTACCCTTGCTCGTGCTAGAAGGCCCGAGTCCACCACCGCGCCGCCCTAGCCGCCCTGCTACGCGTTTGCCACCGCGTCAAAAACTGAAATGGTTTTAAATACTTACGTGTGCCTGCGGGTGCCGTCAAGCAACCGGGCGAGATCAGTGCGGCCACGCTCCAATCGAGGTTAAATCATGCCCGAGGTCATTTTTGCCGGACCCGGAGGCCGCATCGAGGGCCGCTATCACCCGGCGCGGCAAAAGAACGCGCCGATCGGCATCGTACTGCATCCGCATCCGCAATTCGGCGGCACGATGAACCACCAGATCGTGTACCAGCTCTATTACGCGTTCGTGCATCGCGGCTTTTCGGCGCTGCGCTTTAATTTCCGCGGCGTGGGCCGGAGCCAGGGCGGGTTCGACCACGGCATTGGCGAGCTTTCCGACGCCGCCTCGGCGCTCGACTGGGCGCAGTCGGTCAATCCGGAGGCGCGCAGCTGCTGGATCGCCGGCTTCTCGTTCGGCGCCTGGATCGGCATGCAGCTTTTGATGCGCCGGCCGGAGATCGAGGGCTTCATCTCGATCGCGCCGCCCGCCAATCTCTACGATTTTTCGTTCCTCGCCCCCTGCCCGTCCTCGGGGCTCATCATCCACGGCGACAAGGATGCAGTGGTGCCGCATCGCGACGTCACCGGCCTCGTCGAGAAGCTCAAGACTCAGAAGGGCATCGTCATCGAGCAGAAGGTCGTTCCGGGCGCCAACCACTTCTTCGACGGCAAGATCGAGCCGCTGATGAGCACAATCGGCGCCTATCTCGACAAGCGCCTCGGCAAGGGCGGCGACCGGCGCACCAGCGCGGCGTAGGCGAGCGTCAAGCCCCGCCAAAGCGCTCCGGCATAACAAGGCCCATGGTCTGCATCGCCTCGCCGATCTCGGCGACATAGCCGAACGTGCAGTCGCAGAGCTTTTGTCCGTTCGGCATCACGATCTCGGTAAATCGTCCCCTGCCCTCGGCGGCGGCTTTCATGCGGCCGACGAGATCCGCCGCCTGCTCGAGGCCGAGAATCGCCTTGGCCATTGTTTGTTTCTCCTCAGTGCGATGTCCCAATGTGCTTCTTCGCCCGCCGCGATCTCGCGCGGCCGTCCAATGCCTGCAAAGGGCCTACGCGGCCTCGCCGTGCGCCGCCCCGCCGTGCGCCAATCCGGCGGCGCCGCGCGCCTCGTTGATCGCCGCGACCGAGCGTTCCATCGCGGTCCACAGCCGCTCGACCTCGGTCGGCGCGACCGGATCGGGTATGCCTTCGCAGACGCTGGCGCCGGCAGCGAGCGTGAGCACATAGCTCGAGCGCTGGCTGATCTGCCCGGCCCACACCGGGATGCCGAGCTTGTCGAAAAACGCCCGCGACTGCGCCACCGCCGGCGCTTCCCGCTCGCCGCGCTTGGGCGGCGTCGCGTTGAGCACGACCGCGTAGGGCTTGTTGCGCTCGCGCGCGGTCGCGACCGTCTCGCGCACCGCATTGAGATCGAAAAATCCGGGCCGCGCCGGAATGACGACGATGGTCGCGGCGCGAATCGCTTCCTGCGCCACCACCCACATATTCGCCGCGGTGTCGATAAAGGCCCACTCGTAGCCCTCGACCATTGCCGAGGTCAGCGCCCGGTCGATGCCGCGGGCGCCGCTGCGCAGCGGCGGCTGGCCGTCGGGGCGCAGCGAATGCCACAGCGTAACCGAGCCCTGCGGATCGGCGTCGATGACGACACAGCGGCGGCCGGCCTGGTGGGCGAAGGCCGCGAGATGCGCGGTGAGCGTGCTCTTGCCCGCACCGCCCTTTCGGGACGCCATGGTGATGACGTTCATGTGCGATTCTCCCGATCGCCAGCTTGGGGCGATGCTGGGGAAATAGGGTTAACAAATGGTTGCCCCGGCGGTCGTTCGCGGCCGCCGCTCGTCGCCTAATCAGAGACAAACCTTGACATATGTCACTATTCATGTTACAAATTACGCGATCTTGTCCGTTCGAGGACGTCACCGGTGACGGCCGTTGATGGGGCAAGACGCGGTCCCCGCGCGCGGGCGTCGTAACCCCGCTCCCGGGCTGCCCCGGGGCACCGCTCGGCCGGCACTAGGACCGGTCCGCGAGGAGTTCGCAGCACTGGGCAGGCTCAAAGGCGGGCAAAAACACCCGCCCCGGCCGAGTCCAGGAAACGCGGGTCTGGGGCTGAGCCAGATGTGGTTGCGACCGCGCTGGCGAGTGCCGCGGCGGAGCGTCGGGAGACGAGCGCGCCCCGATAGCGCGGGCGCCGCGCACCGAACACATGCGAATGGCAACATTCGCATGCGCGGCGCGGACATTGTGGACGGTGCGTCTTTAGGCGCTCCGCCTCCCTCTTCTTCGTAGCCCGGATGGAGCGCAGCGACATCCGGGCTCGGCGTTGACGCGTGTTGTTCGTTCCCGGATTTCGCTTCGCTCAATCCGGGCTACATTCTTGGCAAAAGTTCGGGCGCCGACGCGTCGCGACGCCGATTTTCCGTGTCGTCATTGCCGGGCCGACCTGATACACCAGCGCCGCCGTCGTTCGTTCGAGCCATCACGATGAGTGCGTATAAATCAGACTTCCTCAACGTTCTTGCCAGCCGCGGCTTCATCCACCAGGTCTCGGAGCCCGAGGCGCTGGATGCGCTGGCGCGCTCCTCGACAATCACCGCCTATATCGGGTTCGACTGCACCGCGCCGTCACTGCATGTCGGCTCGCTCCTGCCGATCATGATGCTCTATTGGCTGCAGCAGACCGGGCACCGGCCGATCGGACTGATGGGCGGCGGCACCACGCGGGTCGGCGATCCGTCCGGCAAGGACGAGAGCCGGCGGCTGCTAACCGACGAAGCGATCAACGACAACCTCAAGGGCATCCGCGCCGTGTTCGCGAAGTTCCTGAGCTTCGAGGATGCCGGCGGCAACGCAGTGATGGCCAACAATGCCGACTGGCTCGACGCGCTCAACTACATCGACTTCCTGCGCGACGTCGGCCGGCACTTCTCGGTCAACCGGATGCTGTCGTTCGATTCGGTGAAGCTCCGGCTCGAGCGCCAGCAGGAATTGTCGTTCCTCGAATTCAACTACATGATCCTGCAGGCCTATGATTTCGTCGAGCTTTACCGGCGCTATGGCTGCGTGCTGCAGATGGGCGGCTCCGACCAGTGGGGCAACATCGTCAGCGGCATCGACCTTGGCCGCAGGCTATGCAACGCGCAGTTCTTTGCGCTGACTTCGCCGCTGATCACCACCTCCTCGGGCGCCAAGATGGGCAAGACCGCGGCCGGCGCGGTGTGGCTCAACGCCGATGAGGTGAGCCCGTACGAATACTGGCAGTTCTGGCGCAACACCGAGGACGCCGATGTCGCTCGCTTCCTGAAGCTGTTCACGGTGCTGCCGCTTGCCGAGATCGGGCGGCT
>JASHXX010000370.1 GCA_030043335.1 Xanthobacteraceae bacterium | reverse complement strand
GGCGCGTTCTTCGGCTTTCAGATCAGCCAGATCGTCGGCTTCTGGCCGGCGTTCGTCATCGCGCCGGTGCTGGTCGGCGGCATCGGCGCGCTGGTCGAACGCTACGGCCTGCGTCACGTGCACCGGCACGGCCCGGTCGCCGAGCTGTTGTTCACCTTCGGCCTCGCGTTCATCATCGAGGAGGTGGTGCAGATGATCTGGGGCAAGGGCCCGGCGGATTATCGCGTGCCGCCCTCGCTCGACTACCCCGCCTTCACGGTGTTCTCCACCAACTATCCCGCCTACAAGATGTTCGAGCTGCTGACCGCGATCGCGATCTTCGCGGTGCTGTTCGCTGTGCTCACCCGCACCCGCGTCGGCCTGATCATCCAGGCTTCGCTCACGCACCCCCACATGGTGGCGATGCTCGGCCATAACGTGCCGCGGGTGTTTATGCTGGTGTTCGGCGTCGGCACCGGGCTCGCCGCCGTTGCCGGCGTGATTGCCGGCCCGGCGCTGGTCACCCAGTCGAACATGGCGGGGGCGCTCGGCCCGATCCTGTTCGTCGTGGTCGTGGTCGGCGGGCTTGGCTCGCTTGCCGGAGCGTTCGTCGCCTCGCTGCTGATCGGGCTGATCCAGACCTTTGCGGTCTCGATCAACCTTTCGGTCGCCGACGTGCTCGGCGGCATCGGCGTTGCGCCGCCGACCGGGGGCGTTCTCTCGGACGTGTGGACCGTGACGGTGGCGCAGCTCGCGCCGATCATTCCCTACTTGCTGCTGGTGCTGATCCTGATCTTCCGCCCGGTCGGGCTCATGGGGACGCGCGAACATTGAGCGACGCGGCGAGCGAGATAGCGAAACTGCCGGCGCGCGGGGCGCTCTATCCGGCGGGCGTTCCGGTCGCGGTGCGCCTTGCGGCGCCGTGGCTGGCGCTCGCGCTCCTGTTCGCGCTGTTGCCGCTCGTTTTCGCCTCCGGCAGCGCGCTGACGATGCTCAGCCTCATGGGCATCATGATCGTGTTCGCGCTCTCTTATAACATGCTGCTCGGCGAGACCGGCCTGCTGTCGTTCGGTCACGCGGTCTATTACGGCCTCGGCGGCTTCCTCACCGTGCATGCGATGAACGCGGTGATTCACGACCGGTTGCCGGTGCCGCTGCCGCTGCTGCCGCTCGTCGGCGCCGCCGGCGGCCTTCTGTTCGGCATCATCTTCGGCTCGGTCTCGACCCGCCGCGCCGGTACCGCTTTCGCCATGATCTCGCTCGGCCTCGGCGAGCTCGTCGCCTCGAGCTCGCTCATCCTGCGCGGCTTCTTCGGCGGCGAGGAGGGCGTGAGCACGAATCGCACCAAGCTTCTGCACGTCTTCGGTCTCAATTTCGGCCCGCAGATCCAGGTCTACTATCTGATCGCGGCGTGGTGCCTCATCTGCATGGCGGCGATGTACGCGCTGCGCCGCACGCCGTTCGGCCGCATGTGCAACGCGGTGCGCGAGAATGCCGAGCGCGCGCAATTCGTCGGCTACAATCCGCGCGTGGTGCGGTTCATCGCCTTCTCGCTCGCCGGACTGTTTGCCGGCATCGCCGGCGCGCTCGCCGCGATCAATTTCGAACTGGTCAACTCCGCCGCTGTCGGCGCCGAGCAATCCGGCCTGGTGCTGCTCGCCGCCTATATCGGCGGCATCGGCAACTTCGCCGGACCGGTGATCGGCGCGATCATCGTCACCTGGCTCGAGGGCATGCTGAGCGACGTCACCGATGTGTGGCAGCTTTATTTCGGCCTGCTGTTCATCGGCATGGTGATGTTCGCGCCGCAGGGTGTGGCTGGTCTCGTGACGATGCACGAGCCGTTGTGGCAGGCGCGCGCTTACGGCTCGATGCTGCGGCTCGCCCTGACCTATCTGATCGCGCTCTTGCCGGCGCTTCTATGTCTCGCCGGCGCCATCCTGATCGTCGAGATGACTTACCATGTCAGCGTCCAGGCATCCGAAGGCCCGACGGTCTCCCTGTTCCACCTCGCCCTGAACACCAGAAGCGCGCTGCCCTGGGCGGCCGCGGCGGTCCTCGCCGGCGGCGGGTTCTTGCTGTTCCGGCTGACGTGGACGCTCGTTGGCGCTGCCTGGCACGACGCGTCCGTAGAGGCGGGCGGCGCCGGGAGGGCGAAATGACCGCGCCCGCGATCGCGCTCACCGACGTGCACAAGAATTTCGGCGCGACCAAGATCATTCGCGGCGTGAGTCTCGCGGTGCCGGTCGGCGAACGTCACGCGATCATCGGGCCGAACGGCGCCGGGAAGTCGACGCTGTTCAACCTGATGAGCGGCCGCCTCACGCCGAGCTCAGGGACGGTGCAGCTCGACGGCGAGGACATCACCGGCTTGCCGCCGCACGAGATCAACCGACGCGGTCTGTGCCGCAGCTTCCAGGTCACCAACATCTTTCCGCGGCTGTCGGTGTGGGAGAACGTGCGCTGCGCGGTGTTGTGGTCGCTCGGCTACAAATACGCGTTCTGGCGCGGCATCGACGGGCTCGCCGATGTGCGAGAGCGCACCGAGACCATTCTCAAGGCGATCGACCTGATCGACCGCCGCCGAGTTCAGGCCGGCGTGCTCGCTTATGCCGAGCAGCGCGCTCTCGAGATCGGCATCACCATCGCCGGCGGCGCCAAGATCATCCTGCTCGACGAGCCGAGCGCCGGGATGAGCGCCGCCGAGGCGGCGCGCGCCGTCTCGCTTATTCGCAAGGTCAGCGAGGGGCGCACCTTGATCATGATCGAGCACGACATGGACGTCGTCTTCGACCTTGCCGACCGCATTTCTGTCCTGGTCTATGGCGAGATCATCGCCAGCGACGTGCCGGCAAAGATCAAGCAGGACGCCGCGGTGCAGACGGCTTACCTGGGAGCGGCGGCATGATGCTCGAGGTTCGCGATCTCCATGCCCATTACGGCAAGAGCCACATCCTGCAGGGCGTCTCGCTGCGGGTCGGCGCCGGCGAGATCGTCAGCATTCTCGGGCGCAACGGCGTCGGCCGCTCGACTACGCTCAAGGCGATCATGGGCGACGTGCCGCCGCAGGGTGCGATCATCTTCCGCGACGAAGCCATTGCCGGGCTGAAGCCCTATGAGATCGCGCACCGGGGTGTCGGCTACGTGCCGGAGAACCGCGACGTCTTTCCGACGCTGACCGTCGAGCAGAATCTCATGCTCGGGATCAAGACCGGCAAGAAGGCGCCGCGATGGGGTTTCGGCGAAACCTATCGACTGTTTCCGAGGCTGGAGGAGCGCGCCAAGACGCCGGCCGGCGCGCTTTCCGGCGGCGAGCAGCAGATGCTGACGATCTGCCGCACGCTGATGGGCGATCCCGACCTGATCATGGTCGACGAGCCGACCGAAGGGCTGGCGCCGCAAATGGTCGAGCGCATCGCCGAGCTGTTGCAGAGCATTGCCGAGCGCCACATCTCGATCCTCCTCGTCGAGCAGAAATTGACCATCGCCATGCGGATCTCGCATCGCGTTTACGTGATGGGCCACGGCCGGATGGTGTTCGAAGGAACGCCGGCCGAGCTCGCCGGCGCCGCCGCGGTGCGCCAGACCTGGCTCGAGGTGTGAGCGTCACCATTCTTGTCGGCGCCGTCTGGCGCAGGGGCGCGAAGCAGCCGAGATCGAGCGGCGGATGTCAGGGCTGCATCACCACGTATTCGAGACTGCTGGCCGCCGCGGCGGCGTCCATCGCTTCCAGCAGTTTGGCAAGCGGGTAGACGCGGGGCCGAATCGCGCTGATGTCGAGGAGTCCGCCGCGCAACAGATCGAGCAGTCGCAGATAGGCGGCCGGCGGATACATGAATTGGCCGACGATCTCCCAGCTGTTGAGCATCAGCGCGGTGTAGGGGATCGGCAGATCGACGGTCATGCTTCCCATCAGCACGAGCCGGCCGCCGCGGCGCAGGCTGTGAAGCGCCGCAAGCGTCGCGTTTGGATCGCGGGCCTGTCCGACCATATCGAATGCGATATGCGCTCCGCCGCCGCAAGCCTTGCGCAGCGCGCTCGCGTCTGCCGCAACGTCGCCGGCCAGCGCCAGCGTTGAAACGCGCGATCCGCCGGCGGTCGCGACCGCTTCGAGCGCGGTCCGATTGCGGCCGGCAGCAATCACGCGTGCCGCTCCCATGGCGACGCCGAGCAGCACGGCCGCGCTGCCGTAAGCGCCGGTCGCTCCGTTGACGATCAACGTCTCGCCCGCCGCCAGCCGGCCGCGAATGAGGCCGCCATAGGGGATGATGCAGCGGCTGACGGCGGCGAGTTGCGGCGCGTCGATGTGCTCGAGCCCGTCCGCGGGCGTGACGACCTCAACCGGCGCGAGCGCGTACTCGGCCAGCGTTCCGTCCGGCCAGTCGGCCAGGACACGCTCGGCGCCGGCGCCCGCCGTGAGTCCGATGAGAATCTGGGCCGGGTCCTCGACATTCTCGCGCGCGGCGAAGTGCGAGGAGAGCATTACCCGCTGGCCCGCCTTGATGTGCCAGACGTCGCGGCCGACGGCATCGACAATTCCGACGCCGTTCGTTCCGATGGTGAATTCACTCTTCGGCGGGTTGTAGTGGGGCAGCTTGCCTTCGACGTACGGCCTCAGATACGACATCAACGACGACGCCGCGATCCGCACCAAAACACTGCCGGGACGCACCTCGGGCACAGGTATGTCCTTGAGGCTCAGCGTGCCGCCAAGCCGGTCCAGCCGCCAGGCTTTCATTGCTTGTTTCCTTCGCCGGTGCCGACGATAGCGATATGGGGCTTCCCGATCGCGCAAAAAATGGCGAGTTGACTAATGGCGGGGCGCGGGCCATCACCCCGCACGATGCAGCAGCCCAAGCCCAGCCTCCAGCCCGCGCCGGTCCCGCCCCTCCATTTTCCGCATCGCGCGCCGCCCGCGCCGGGAGGCACGATCGAGGTCGCGCCCGGCATCTTGTGGGCTCGCCTGGCGCTGCCGTTCCTCCTCGACCACGTTAATGTCTACTTCATTGATGACGGTGCCGGCTGGACCCTGATCGACACCGGCCTCGGCAACAAGGCGACCCAGGAAGCCTGGCAGGCGATGTTCGAGGGACTGCTGCGCGATCGCCCGCTGACACGAATCATCGCCACGCATTTCCATCCCGACCATGTCGGCTCGGCCGGCTTCCTGCTGCGGCGCTTCGACGTGCCGCTCTACATGTCGGCGACCGAATATCTCCAGAGCCTGAACATCCATCTTGATCCCGGCGCGCTCGAGGCCGAGCACTATCGGCGCTTCTATCTCGATCACGGTCTCGACGCGGAGACGACCGGACGCGTGGTGACGAGCGGCCACGCCTATCTCAAACGCACCACCGGGCTGCCGCCGACCTATCACCGCGTGCTTGCCGGCGACGTGCTCGACATCGGCTCCCGCGAATTCGAGGTGCTGACCGGCGGCGGGCATTCGCCGGAGCAGATCATGTTGTTGTGTCGGGAGGAAGGGCTGTTTCTTGCGGCGGATCAGGTGTTGGCCAAGATCTCGCCTAATGTCAGCGTGGTCGCGGTCGATCCGGAAGGCAATCCGCTCGGCCACTACCTGCGTTCGCTCACGACGTTGCGAGGCGAGGTGGCGGAAGACGTACTGGTGCTTCCGGGACACAATTTGCCGTTCCACGGCCTGCACACCCGCATCGATGAACTGATTGTGCACCATCACGCCCGCTGCGACCTGATCCTGCGCGCCTGCCGCACTGCGCCGAGGTCGGGCGCCGAGTTGATACCGTTCGTGTTCACCCGCATGCTCGATCCGCACCAGACCGGATTTGCCTTCAGCGAGGTGCTCGCGCACGTCAACTATATGCTGCGGCGGGGCATGTTGCGGCCGGTCGAAAGCGCCGACGGCATCCGGCGGGTAGCCGCGGCGTGACGGCGGCGACGCTGCGCCGGCGGCGAGCGACGCAGGCGCGATGGATTTGACCAGGATGCGAATAGGAGGAGGCCATGGAGAAGTTCGCCTTAGCTTTGCTTTTCGCTGTTGCCGCCGCGGCGCCCGCGTCGGCGGCTGAGCTGCCGCCGCGCAAGGCTGGACTATGGGAGATGAAGACCACCGTCTCCAGCGGGCGTACCATCACGATGCAGCAATGCGTCGATGCCAAGACCGATGAAACGATTCAGGCCAGCGCCGCCGCCAGTGCGCAGCACGACTGCTCGAAGCGCGACGTGCAGAAGTCCGGTAACACCATCACCATCGATTCAGTGTGCTCGATGGCCGGCAAACCGCGGGCGGCGCATACCGTCATCACCGGCAGCTTCGACAGCGCCTACGTCATGACGATCACCAGAGAGGCCGAAGACGCGAGCTCACGGGTAATCAACATCGAGGCCAAATGGCTTGGCCCGTGCGCGGCGGACCAGAAGCCGGGTGACACGATCATGCCGAACGGCACGAAGATGAACGTGCTCGAGATGAAACGCCCGGGCGGCGCCGGCGCGCCCGGCGCCCCTGCCGCGCCGCCGCAGCATTGATCAGCCGGCGCGCTTGCGCTCCAGCGGCGTGAGCGACACGCGAAGCCGCTCCGCCCCGCGCAGCACGTCGAGGGCGACCTCGCTCCCGATCTTCTCGCCGGTGAGCGCGCGAATGAGATCGTCGGCGCCGGTGATCGTGAGCCCGTCGAGGCTGACGATAATGTCGTCGGGCTTGATGCCAGTGCGGTCCGCCGGGCTTGCGGGCTCGACCGCGGCGACCATCAGCGCGCTTTCCTGGTCGATGCCGGCGCGCCGCAGCCGGCGCGGGATCGTCAGCTGCTGCGCGGAAATGCCGATGAAGGCGCGCCGCACCCGGCCGTGGCGCACCAATTCGCCGAGCACGAAGCTTGCGGTGTTGGCGGCAACCGCAAAGCAGATGCCTTGCGCGCCCATGATGACCGCGGTGTTCACGCCGACCACCTCGCCGTGCGAGGAAACGAGCGGTCCGCCGGAATTGCCGGGATTGAGCGCGGCGTCGGTCTGGATCACGTCGTCGATGAGCCGGCCGGTGCGCGCGCGCAGCGAGCGGCCGAGCGCCGAGACGACGCCGGTCGTCACCGTCGACTCAAAGCCAAGCGGGTTGCCGATCGCGATCACCAGCTGACCGCGCCGCAGCTTCTTGGAATCGCCGAGCGGCGCCGCGGTGAGCGTCACCGCTTCATCGACGCGAAGGAGCGCGAGATCGGTGTCGGGGTCGTCGCCGACCAGCCGCGCCTTGAGGTTGAGCCCGTCGGCGGTCGTCACCTCGATCCGCGAGCCGGCGCCGGCGACGTGGCTGTTGGTCAGGATGAGCCCGTCGGGCGCCACGACGACGCCCGAGCCGGAACCGCCGCGCGGGCGGCCGTTGGCTTGTCCGACCTGCACCGAAAGACCGACGACCGCGGGGCCGACGCGGTCGACCACGTCAATGACAGCGCGCGAATAGGCGTCGAGGAGGGCCTGGTCCTCGGGCGGGACGGCAGGTCGACCGGCTGCGGCGGGCTCGGTGCCGCCCAAGCCGGTATTGGCAGGGATGATCTTCACGGAAAATCGCCATGTTTGGCCGGCATCGAGCCGGCGGCTCGCTTTGTGCAAGCCGGTTGCGTATATGGGGATCCCGCCCGGCGCGACAAAGGGCGTCAACCGAGCCGATGACGCGCAGTTGACAGCCGCAACCGCTTGTGGTGCGGACGCCCGGAAAACGGCCGAGGAGATTTCATGGCCATTGCCAAAGCGGCGCGCTTCATCGCGACCATAGCGGTCGCCGCGGCGCTTTTCGCACTGGCCGGCTGCGGCCGGGGCCAGCAGCAGAGCGCGGCGCCGCCGCCGCCGGTGACGGTGGCCAATCCGGTGCAGCGCACCGTCGTCGATCAAGACGAATATGTCGGCCGTTTCGTTGCCGTCGATTCCGTCGAGATCCGCGCCCGCGTCTCGGGTTACCTTTCCGAGATTCGCTTCTCCGACGGCCACATGGTGAAGAAGGGCGATCTCCTGTTCGTCATCGACCATAAGCCGTTCCAGATCGTGCTCGACCAGATGCGTGCCAACCTCGCGCAGGCACGCGCCAACCTCGCTTTCACCGAGGCCGACCTCGCCCGCGGCCAGGAATTGCTGCGCAATAAGACCATCACAGAGCAGACCTACGACCAGCGCACGCAAGCCAAGCGCGTCGCCGAGGCTTCGGTCGCCGCGCAGGAGGCGATGGTGCATTCGGCCGAGCTCGACCTCAACGAATATTCCGAGCTGCGCTCGCCGATCGACGGCCGCATCGGCGACCGCCGCGTCTCCGTCGGCAATCTGGTGACCGGCGGCAACGGCAGCAACACGACGCTGCTCGCGACCATCGTCTCGCTCGATCCGATCCGCTTCGAATTCACCTTCGACGAGGCGTCCTACCTGCGCTACCGCTATGCGGCCGCGAGCGGCCTGGTGGGAAGCGCCGGCGTTCCGGTCGCGCTCAAGCTCATTGACGAGCAGGAGTTCCAGCACACCGGCAAGATCGACTTCCTTGACAATGTGATCGACCGCTCCTCGGGCACGATCCGCGGTCGCGCGGTGTTCGACAATCCCGACGGCGTGTTCACGCCCGGCATGTTCGGCCGCATTCGCGTGCCCGGCTCGCCGCCCTACACCGCGCTCCTGGTTCCCGACGTTGCGATCGGCAGCGAGCAGGCGCGCAAATACGTGCTCGTGGTCGATGACGGCGGCGTTGCGCGGCAGCGCTACGTCACGCCCGGGCAGCTCGACGGCGATTTGCGCGTGATCAAGGACGGCCTTACCGCTTCCGACCGCGTCATCGTCAACGGGCTGATGCGGGCGCGGCCCGGCGTCAAGGTCGCCGCAGAAGAGAAGAAAATCCCCGCTGCGGCGGCGGGGAAGCGCGCCGACCAGACCAAGGCCGACTGAGATGCCGGCGCCGAAATGAGCGTGCCGTAGATGCGCCTGTCGCACTTCTTCATCGACCGGCCGATCTTTGCGGCCGTGGTCTCGATCGTGTTCGTGATCCTCGGCGGGGTGTCGTTCTCGCGGCTGCCGGTCGAGCAATATCCCGAGATCGCGCCGCCGACTATCAGCGTCACCGGGCAATATCCCGGCGCCAGCGCCGAGGTCGTGGCTTCGACTGTGGTCACGCCGATCGAGCAGCAGATCAACGGCGTCGAGAACATGTTGTACATGTACTCGCAATCGACCGCCGACGGACGCTTTTCGATCCAGGTCTCTTTCGATCTCGGCACCAATCTCGACATCGCCCAGGTGCAGGTGCAGAACCGCGTCGCGATCGCGCAGCCCCGGCTGCCGGCCGACGTGCGCAATATCGGCGTTACCGTGGCGAAGAGCTCGCCCGACTTGATGATGGTCGTGCACCTCTATTCGCCGGACAAATCGCGCGACACGCTGTTCATCTCCAATTACGCGACGCTGGCCGTGACCGACGCCGTCACCCGCGTCGACGGCGTCGGCTCGATCGCGGTGTTCGGCAGCCGCGACTATTCGATGCGGGTGTGGCTCGATCCCGATCGCCTGCAATCGCTCGGACTGACCGCGACCGACGTCACCAGCGCGCTGCAGGCGCAGAACATCCAGGTCGCCTCCGGCATGCTCGACCAGCCGCCGACGGCGCGCCCCGGCGCCTTTCAGGTCGCGGTGCAGACCCTCGGCCGGCTTGCCGATCCGGACCAGTTCGGCGCGATCGTGGTCAAGGAGACGCCGGGCGCCGTGGTACGGCTCCGCGACGTCGCCAAGATCGAGCTTGATGCGCTCGACTATTCGACCAACTCGTACCTCGATCACGATCCGGCGGTGGCGCTCGCGATCTTCCAGCGCCCCGGCTCTAACGCCCTCAACACCGCCCGCGGCGTCGGCAATCTGATGGCCGAGCTGTCGAAGCGTTTTCCGCCCGGCGTCAAATACGCCATCGTCTACAACCCGACCGAATTCATTCAGCAGTCGGTCGACGCGGTGATCGACACCATCGGCGAAGCGATCGTGCTGGTGGTGCTGGTCGTCATTGTCTTCCTGCAGACCTGGCGGGCCGCGATCATTCCGCTCGTCGCCATTCCGGTCTCGCTCGTCGGCACCTTCTTCTTCATGGCGGTGTTCGGCTTCTCGCTCAACAATCTGTCGCTGTTCGGCCTGGTGCTGGCGATCGGCATCGTGGTCGACGACGCCATCGTTGTGGTCGAGAACGTCGAGCGCAACATCGCGAGCGGGCTTGCGCCGCGCGAGGCCGCGATCAAGAGCATGAACGAGGTCGGCTCGGCGCTGATCGCGATCGCGCTCGTGCTTTGCGCCGTGTTCATTCCCTCGATGTTCATCACCGGGATATCCGGGCAGTTCTACCGGCAGTTCGCGCTGACCATCACCGGCGCCACCGTGATCTCGCTCATCGTCTCGCTAACGCTGTCGCCGGCGATGTGTGCGCTGCTGCTCAAGCCGCACCAGGCGGCGCATCGCGCGCGCTGGTGGCAATGGCCGATCAAGGGCTTCTTCGCCGCGTTCAACTGGGGGTTCGACGGCGTCGGCCGCGGCATCTCCTGGCTGGCAAGCCGCGTGGTGCGGCGGGCCGCGGTCATGTTCGTGATCTA
>JASHXX010000369.1 GCA_030043335.1 Xanthobacteraceae bacterium | reverse complement strand
AAGATCGACAGCTGGGAATAGCTTCACGCCGCACGTGACGGGCAAAGCCGCCAGCGGGACCTGTAATGGAGAGGTCGATGAAAGTGAGCAAGAAAGAACTAGCGGCGCCAAAAATCGTCGATCGGGCGACATTCCAGGCCTTGCTGGACGTATTGCGGCTTCGCGAGAAGGCGCACACGCGCGAAGGTGATGCGATTGCGGCCGCCCGCCGGCGGCTGCCAATGGTCGAGGTGGACGCTGCGACGCCGCTTATTTCCCAACATGGTCGGGTAACATTGTTGGACGCGTTTGCGGGACGCCGGATACTCATTGCCTATTATTTCATGTGGCATACGGGGCATCCCGCCGCGGAGCAATGCGAGGGTTGCAGCCTCTATACGGCGCAGGTGCGCGAGCTGTCCTTTCTGCATTCCCGTAACGTCACTTACGCCGTGCTGTGCCAAGGCCCGTACGAAGAAAGCGCCCGTTACCGCGACTTCATGGGTTGGGATCTGCCTTGGTACTCGGCCCCGCCGGAGTCGCTCGACGTCTTATTGGTCGGGCGCCAAGTGGGCTTGTTTCATCTTGTTTGCTACCTGCGGCAAGGCGACAAGGTCTTTGAGACGTATTGGACGACGCGGCGCGGCGTCGAGCCGCTGGGCAACAGCTATGGATTGCTCGATCTGACGGTCTATGGGCGGCAGGAGGCCTGGGAGGACTCCCCGGCCGGCTGGCCGCAACGGCCGCAAGGCGCGCATCCTTACCGCGACGATGGACGTCCCATCGTCCAGTGGCCACGCCTGAAAGCCGGGTATTCGGACGATCTGAAAATGGGCAGAAGCTGAATCAGCGGCCTTTCTCTGTCACTATCTTGAGCGTCGGTACACCATTGTAGCCGTACACGTCATGCAGGATCGTCAATAGCTCACGTGCTATGCCGGCGTCGTCGATCTGATCAAGCGGATAGTTCTTCCAATAATTGGGGCCGCGGCCGGGATCGGTGAATCCGGACGCGTGCAGCTGCGCGACACGATCCGGCGTGAGAACACTCGCCAACGCCGCCCAGCTGTCGGCCGACTGAGCCTCGCAGTAGATTGAAGGCGGCGAAGAATCTGGCCGGCATTGAATGTATCCGATCCCCGCGCCGAAAACCGCGAATATGTTTCGATCGATATTCACGCGCAGACGAGCTATTTCGCCGGTCACCCGAGCTTTATAGAGATCAATCAATTCCGCCGCAGAGGCGGCCGCCGTGCTTGGTCCCAAGTCCGGCTTCGGCACGTAAGTGCAGCCGCGTATCGCGGTTGCCGCCATCGCGGGTGCGTCGTTGATCATGCCGGCGAGGTTTTGGCTTGGGCCATTACGCGGAGGACATGGCTGGCTGGTAATCCAATCGGTTCGGACTTCTAGCTTCGCCAGCTCGGCTTCGTATCCTTCAGCAAGCGCCTGAAGGATTTTTTCCGCGATCTGACTTGCCGGCCAATCCGACGGAATGACTTGAACATAGTTGCCGAAACTGGGATCGAAACGCCAACCCAACGCTGTCAGCCGAGCGACGCGTTCGGGTACGAGAACGTGAGCGAGGGAAGGCTGGAGTACGGTGCCGGCGGACTCGCATCGCAGCACGTGGTCGCGCGTAAATCGGCACTGGACGTATTTGTTGCCGTCCCAAATGGTCGCGAGACCATCTTCGCCCGGACGATTCAATTTTAGGATGTTGACGAGTGCGGCTTCGACTCGTGCTTGGATTTCAGCAGGAAATCCGGCGATCGTGACGTTGGACCAAACAAACGACAGTAACAGCACTGCGGTATATTTCGCGTGGCGCACAAGTCGCGAACGCATACAAGCCCCCAGAGTGTTCGCTCGTTTTCAAATCCGCCCGAAATTTCTTTGTTCTTATTATGTTCTATACTCGCCTTTAAATTGTAAAACGTCAAGGTGTGGAAAAACGGCGCATTTCCCCTGTTAAGGGGCGGTTCGTTGAATTGATCCAACGCGGCGCGATTACGATTAAGGCCGACGCGATAACTAAATACTTTGAATGGCCAAAAGCGGACGCTGCCGATGATTGCTTTCGTCGCGCTTCTGCGCGGCATCAATGTGGGATTTGCACGCAAGCTGCCGATGGCAGACCTGCGTGCCTTGTGCCTCAAGCGCGGCTTGCATCGGCCGGAAACCTACATTCAAAGCGGCAATCTCATTGTCGATGCCGAGATTGATGCCGATGAGCGGCGCATTCTGTTAGAGCGGGAAATCAAGGCACGCTTTGCTTTCAATGTTGACGTCGTTGTTCGTGCCGCGAAGGCTTGGCAAAAATACATCGATGCCAATCCTTTCGCCGGGGAGGACGACGTTCGCTGAACAAGCTGCATCTCTATCTCTCGCGCGATCGGCTTTCTCCCGGCGCGGTGAGAACACTCGAGCAACGCTCGCAGGACGGCGAACAAATCCGTGTGGCCGGCGCAGTTCTATGGATCGACTATGGTGCGAAAGGCGTCTCGGGCTCGAAACTCTCGCCGACGGTCATCGATAAAGCTTGCGGTTCGCCGACGACCGGCCGTAATTGGAATACGGTGTTGAAGATCCAGGCAATGATCAAAGCGCGCACATAACTGCTCGCGTCGGGGAGGGCGTTTTGCCGGTCACTATTTACGGCATCAAAAACTGCGACACCATGACGAAGGCCCGCGCCTGGCTCGACAAGCACGGCGTCGCCTACGCCTTCCACGACTACAAAACCGAGGGCATCTCGCGCGAGCGTCTCGATCGGTGGGAAAAGAAGGTCGGTTGGGAGACGTTGCTCAATCGCGCCGGCATGACTTTCCGCAAGCTGCCGGACAAAGATAAAAACGGTATCAGCGCCGATAAAGCCTTGCGCTTGATGCTGGCGCAGCCTTCGATGATCAAGCGGCCGGTTCTCGAACTTTCCGGCGGCAAACTGCTGGTGGGGTTTTCCCCGGAAATTTATAGCCAGTCGCTGCCGATTTAAGGCGCTCGCAAGCGTGTGGCCGGGGTCGACTGTTTCTCGCGATTTACCGCAATGAAAACAATGCTCCGCCACACAGGAAAGGGGCCAGCCCGGTCATTGACAACAGCCGGACGGCGGTCATGATCGCCGCCCGCAACGGCTCTTCGAACGCCAAAGAACAGGCAGCTATGGGCCTCGGAATAGAAATACTCGGCCTCGTCCTTTTTCTCGGCGCACATGTGTTTGTTTCCTTGCGCCAGAACCGGGCCGCGCTGATTTCCAAATTGGGTCATGGGCCCTATCTGGGGCTGTTTTCGCTTGTTTCCATTGTCGGCATTCTGTTGATCGGTTTCGGCTTTGCGCGTTATCGCGCCGAAGGTCTCATTCCGCTCTGGTATCCGCCGCCGTGGACGCGGCACATCGTCGTCGCGCTGATGTGGCCAGCGAGCATTGCGGTGGTGGCCGCTTATATTCCCGGGGACATCAAGCGCGTGCTGAAGCATCCGATGCTAGTCGGCGTTAAGCTTTGGGCCATCGCGCATCTTTGTGCCAACGGCGATCTCGGCGGAATAATTCTCTTCGGTTCGGTGCTGCTCTGGGCGGGCTATGATCGCATCACGCTCAAATATCGCAGCGACGCCGGCGCGCCCGCCATTCCGATCGGCGGCCGCCGCAACGACCTCATCGCTATAGTCGTCGGCACCGTTCTCTATCTGGCGCTCGGCTTCTTGTTCCATCCGCTCGTCATACGCTTGCCGGCCTTCGGGTCGCCGGCGTTTGGATCCTGACGGGTGTCGGTGCACGACGACATCCGGCGGCTGACCGCGCCGGACATCCGCGCCCGCAAGGGCGGCGAGCCGATCGTGTGCCTGACGTCCTATCACGCGCACACCGCGCGCATCCTCGACGGCTATTGCGATCTCATCCTGGTCGGCGATTCGCTCGGCATGGTCATGCACGGCCTGGAGACGACCGTGCCGGTCACGCTCGAGATGATGATTCTGCAAGGGCTCGCGGTGATGCGCGGCTCTAAGCGCGCGCTGGTGGTCGTCGACTTGCCGTTCGGCTCCTACGAGGCCTCGAAAGAGCAGGCGTTCGCCGCCGCAGCGCGCGTGCTCAAGGAAACAGGCTGCGGCGCGATCAAGCTCGAGGGTGGCAAGCGGATGGCGGAGACCATCGCCTTTTTGGTCGAACGCGGCGTGCCCGTGATGGGCCACGTCGGCCTGACCCCCCAGGCGATCAACACGATCGGCTCGTTCCGCGCCCAGGGCCGCGACGAGAGCGACTGGGGGCCGATCGAGGCTGACGCGCACGCCGTCGCCGACGCTGGCGCCTTCGCGGTCGTGCTCGAGGCGATCGCCGAGCCGCTCGGCCGCCGCATCAGCGGCGCGATCGCCATCCCCACGATCGGCATCGGCGCGAGCGTCGCCTGCGACGGCCAGATCCTCGTGCTCGAGGATATGCTCGGGCTTTCCCCGCGCGTGCCGAAATTCGTCAAGCGCTTCGGCGATCTCGGGCCCTCGATCGAGCAGGCGGTGAAGCGCTACGCCGAGGGCGTGCGTGCGCGCAGCTTCCCGGGTTCCGAGCACGTTTATCCGATGCGCAAGAAATAGGAATAATGCCCCGCGCGATCGTCCCGGCTTCTGGCCTGACCATGCCCGATCGTCGCAGGGGAGAAGCGTCACTTTGCCTTGCTCACGCCATATGATTAGACTAATTCCGTTGGCGTTTTCCGCGCCTAACTGGCCGGAATCGTTTGATTTTGTCCGCCGTCCGTGCGGAATTGGCGCTGCCGCCGAACAAGCGCGAAGGCCGTTCCGGAACATGGGCTGGCGCTAGGGCAGGGTCCGTGGCCGATATCTTCCAAGAAGTTGACGAGGAAGTCCGTCGCGAACAGCTCAAGAAGCTGTGGCAACGCTACGGCCACTATGCCATCGCCGCCTGCGTCCTCGTCGTCGCGGGTGTTGCTGCGTGGCGCGGTTATGACTGGTGGGAGACCAAAAAAGCCGTCGAGGCCGGAGCAGCCTTCGAGCAGGCGGCGGCGCTGGCGGAGGCGGGCAAGCACCAAGAGGCCGAGGCGGCCTTCGCCAAGCTCGCGACGCAGGCGAGCGGCGGTTACCGCGTGCTGGCGCGCTTGCGCGAAGCGGCCGAGCTTGCGCGCATCGACAGCAAGGCCGCCGTCGCCGCCTATGACGAGATCGCCGCGGACAAGAGCGTCGGACGAGTCATCAAGGATCTGGCCGCCGTGCGCGCGGGATTCCTGCTCGTCGACACCGCGTCCTACGGCGATATGCACGCGCGGCTTGAGCCTTTGACCGCGCCCGAGCGCGCCTTCCGGCACAGCGCGCGCGAGCTCCTGGCGCTCTCCGCCTGGAAAGCGGGCGACATGGGCGCGGCGCGGCAATGGGCCGAAGCGATCATGAGCGACCCGCAAACTCCGGCCGGCACGCGAAGCCGCACCGAGGTCTTGAGCGAGTTGATCGCCGCGGGCGGCAAAGGCTGAGCGGATGCCGAGGCGGCGCGCGTTTTCGCTCCTTGGTCTTGGCTCGGCGCTGGCTGCCGTGGTGGTGGCGGCCGGCTGTACCCCCGGCGGCCAATTCGACCCGACCGAAATCATCAATTCGGAAACTTTGAGCACCAAGAAAAAGCTCCAGGGCGAGCGTGAGCCGTTGTTTCCGAATGGCGTGCCGGGGGCGGAGACCGGCGTGCCGCGCGAGCTGGTGAAGGGTTATCAGGCACCTCCGGAGCCGGCCCCCGACAATGGCGAGGCCGCGGCCAAGGCGGCAGAAGCGCAAGCGAAGGCCGAAGCGAAAGCGAAATCCAAGCCTAGGCCGAAGCCCAAGGTCGCGACCGCGCCGCCGCAGGCGCCGCACGATCCGGCCTTTGATCAGGCGCCGGCGCCGGCTGCGCCCCGCGCTGCCCAGCCGCAAACCGCGTGGCCCGCCGCGCAGCCCGGGCAGACGGTGTGGCCGAACCCGCCGCAGTCCGCTTCGGGGCCGCAAAATCCGCCGCCCGGACAATCGCCCTGGCCGAACCCTCCGTCCTCCGCGACACACTGAGCGCTTCGCGATAAGAGTGCCGGCCTAAATCCAGGGCCGCGCCCGCTCGACCGTTGTCGGCTCCTACCGCTCAGATCGCATCATGTCTTTCACCGTCGCCATTGTTGGTCGGCCCAATGTGGGAAAATCGACTTTGTTCAACCGCCTCGTCGGCGCGCGGCGGGCGCTCGTTGATAATCGGCCGGGGGTCACCCGCGACCGCAGGGAGGGCGAGGGGAGGCTGGGTGACCTTTCCTTCAAGGTGATCGACACGGCGGGGCTCGAGGATGCGCAGGGTGAGAGCCTGTCCGCCCGGATGCAGGCGCAGACCGCCGCGGCGATGGCGCAGGCCGACGCCGTCTTGTTCCTCGTCGACGCGCGCGCCGGCGCGACCGATGCCGATCGTGCTTTTGCCGATTTGGCCCGCCGATCGGGAAAGCCGGCGATTCTGGTGGCCAACAAGAGCGAAGGGCGCGCGGGCGAAGCCGGCGCTCTTGAATCTTATGCGCTCGGGCTCGGTGATCCGGTCGCAATCAGCGCCGAACACGGCGAGGGCTTGGCCGCGCTCTATGATGCGCTGCGCGCAGCACTCCCGGATGCGACCGCCCTGAGCGCGCCGGAGGAGGATCGCGCCGCCGCCGTTTCACAAAAGCCGATCCGCGTTGCCGTCGTCGGCCGTCCCAACACCGGCAAATCGACGCTGATCAACCGTCTGCTCGGCGAAGAGCGGCTGCTGACCGGGTCCGAGCCCGGGATCACCCGCGACGCGATCGCCGTCGAGCTCAACTGGCGCGGCCAGCGGTTGCGCATCCACGACACCGCGGGGCTGCGGCGGCGCTCTCGTATCGCAGAGAAACTCGAGAAGCTCTTGGTCGCCGATACGCTCAACGCCATCCGCTTCGCCGAGGTGGTGATCGTGCTGATGGACGCGCAGGCGCCGTTCGAAGAGCAGGACATCCGCATTGCCGACCTCGTCGAACGGGAAGGGCGGGCCGTCGTCGTCGGTATCAACAAGGTGGATTTGGTCGAGCGGCAGCCCGGTGTTCGATCGCGGCTGCGTGAACTGGCCGACCGTCTGTTGCCCCAGATCAAGGGCGTGCCGGTCGTGGCGCTGTCGGCGCAAAGCGGCGAGGGGCTCGATCGGTTGATGGCGGCGGTCATGGAAGCTCACGCGGTCTGGAATCGCCGGGCGCCGACCGCCGCGCTCAATCGCTTCCTCGCGCACGCCGTGGCGGCGCATCCGCCGCCTGCGGCCCGCGGCCGCCGCCTGCGGCTCGATTACATCACTCAGCCGAAGACGCGACCGCCGACGTTCGTTCTGTTTGCGTCCCGCGCGTCTGCGCTTCCGGAAACTTACCGCCGCTACCTAATCAACGGTCTGCGCGAAAGCTTCGCGCTGCCCGGCACGCCGGTTCGGCTGACGCTGCGGGGCAAGGCCAATCCCTACGCCGGCCGAAAGCGCCGCCAGTGAACACGCCGCTCGAGCGAACCGACAAAAAATCCACGGCGCGCCTGCAGGCCGGGTTTATTTTCATTTTTATCACCGTGCTGCTCGACATGCTTTCGATCGGCATCGTCGTTCCCGTGCTGCCGAAACTCGTCGTTGATTTCATGGGCGGCGACACCAAGGAAGCGGCCGAGATCTTCGGCCTGTTCGGTACCGCCTGGGCGCTCGCGCAGTTTGTGGTCTCCCCGGTCCAGGGTGCGCTTTCCGACGCGTTCGGCCGCCGCACGGTTATCCTGATCTCCGACTTCGGCATCGGGCTGGACTACGTGCTGATGGCGCTCGCGCCGAACCTGATCTGGCTGTTCGTCGGCCGCGTGATCTCCGGCATTACCGCGGCGAGCATCTCCACCTCCTATGCTTATGTCGCGGACGTGACGCCGCCGGAACAACGGGCCGCGCGCTTCGGATACCTTGGCGCCGCGTTCGGCGCCGGATTCATATTCGGGCCGGCACTCGGCGGACTGGCCGGCAGCATTTCGCCGCGGCTGCCGTTTTGGATCGCCGCGGGCTTGAGCCTCGTCAATGCGTGCTACGGCCTTTTCGTGCTGCCGGAGTCGCTGCCGCGTCCGCGCCGCACCGCGTTCAGCTGGCGGCGCGCCAATCCGCTCGGTGCGTTGGCGCTGTTGCGCTCGCATGCCGAATTGTTCGGGCTGGCCGGCATCAATTTCCTCTCCAGTCTTGCGCATGCGGTGCTTCCGAGCACCGGCGTCCTTTACATGCTGTACCGTTACGGCTGGGACGAACGCACCATCGGATTGACGCTCGCGGGTGTCGGCGCCTCTTCGATCATCGTGCAGGCGGGGGTCGTTGGCCGTGTCACAGAGCGGATCGGAGAGCGCGCGGCGCTGATGATAGGCATCGCTTTCGGCGTCGTGGGATTTCTGGTGTTCGCGCTTGCGCGTACCGGCATCGTGTTCTGGCTCGGCATCCCGCTCATGGCGCTGTGGGGATTGGAGGAGCCGGCGTCTCTCGCCCTGATGAGCCGGAGAGTGAGCGCCATGGAGCAGGGCCGGCTGCAGGGCGCCAATGCCAGCATCGTCGGTATCGCCAACCTGTTCGGCCCGGGCTTGTTCACGCAGATTTTTGCGCTTGCCATTGCGGGCCAGCGCGGAGTGCCCGGCGCGCCGTTCCTGCTCGCCGGCCTGTTGCTGCTCGCAGCCGCCGGTGTCGCCTGGCATGTGACGCGCAGGTAGCTTTCTCGACGATGTCCTTTTCCAGCGGAATAAGCAGCGCCGCCAACTCCTGCTCCTTGTCCGGTACTTTGAACTTGTTGAGCACTTCGCAGAAGATCTTGAGCGAGCGATCCCAGTCGGCCTTGGTGATGCGCGCGCCGGCATGCGCAGTCTTCATGTCGCGGCCGGTGTAGACGCAGGGGCCGCCGGTCGACTTGCATACCAGATCGACCAGATGCTGCCGGATGCGCAGCTTGCTGTCATTGGAAAATCCGATAAAGAACCGTTTCTCCTGATCATCGGCGGCGAGCCGGGCGATGAATTCGTCGGATACCGCGGCAATGGCGTCATGGCCGCCGAGCCGCTGATAAAGCGATCTCTCCTCGGCTTTGACCGCGGCGGCAAAAAGCACCACCGCCAGCATGGTAAAGATGCGGATGCACACGATTCGGATGATGGTCATGGTCGCCCTCCCGGCAGCGCTGACGAACTGCCGAACAAGCTACGGGGCGTCGCCACGGAAGTTTCAAGCCGCCGAGACCTCTGGCTCCTTGGCGGAGCACGGTCTTTTCGGATGACTGGGTGCCACCCCGGACCCTGTCCTCGGGGGCGGGCTTCTTCCGGATCATGCCCTATGCGGGCTGCATGAAATCGAGAAGCTTGCTGCTGCGGAATTCGTAGAGCCGGCCGGTTTCGGTAAAGCTCGGCAGACACAGGGGCAATAGCTTCTCCGCGACCTCCTCCGGCGTTGGCAAGGTCATCGGGTCCTCGCCGGGCATGACCTGAGCGCGCATCCGGGTGCGGGTCGCGCCGGGGTCGAACAGGTTGACGCGCACTGTCGTCGAGCTGGTTTCGGCCGCGTAAGTCTGCGCCAGAGCGTTCAGCGCGGCCTTCGACACCGAATAGGGAGCCCAATAGGCGCGAGTAAGCGTGGCAGCGCGCGAGGTGACGAATACGGCGCGGCCCGCCTGCGAGGCTCTCAGCAACGCCGCCATGGCCCGGATCAGGTGCCAGTTGGCGGTGACGTTGAGCGCGATCATCTCTTCCCAGATTTTCGGCTCGATGTGATCGAGCGGAGAGAGCGTGGCCGCCATGGCGGCATTGCCGATCAGCACATCGAGCCGCCCGTGACGCTCCGTGAGCGCGGCGGCGAGCCGGTAGAGGCCGGCATAGTCGCGCATATCGAGCGGCACCAGCGTTGCCGAACTGCCGGCCGCGCGTATCGCGTCGTCGAGCTCTTCGAGCCCGCCGACGGTGCGTGCCACCGCGACTACATGGGCGCCGGCGCGCGCCAGAGCCAGCGCGGTAGCATAGCCGATGCTGCGCGAGGCGCCGGTGACGAGCGCGACCCGATCAGCAAGCGGTTGGGGCATCCATCAGCTCGCCTCGGCGAGCAGGGACAGCTGGCGCGGCGAGGCCTCTTGGCCGCTGCGGTCGGTGAGTGGCGTCGGGTATTCGCCGGTGAAGCAGTGATCGGTGAATTGCGGCCGCGCAGGATCGCGTTTGTCGCAGCCCATGGCGCGGTAGATGCCTTCGACCGAGAGGAAGGCGAGCGAATCGGCGCCGATGAACTGCCGCATCCCTTCGAGGTCGTGGGTGGCGGCGAGGAGCTTGTCCTGCTCCGGCGTGTCGATCCCGTAATAGTCCGGGTGGGTAATCGGCGGCGAGGCGATGCGGAAATGCACCTCGCGCGCGCCGGCGTCGCGCATCATCCGCACGATCTTCACCGAGGTCGTGCCGCGCACGATCGAATCGTCGATCAGCACAATGCGTTTGCCATTGACCACGGCACGGTTGGCGCTGTGCTTGAGGCGAACGCCGAGCTGGCGGATGTGCTGCGTAGGCTCGATGAAGGTGCGCCCGACATAGTGGTTGCGGATGATGCCGAGCTCGTAGGGGATGCCGGATTGCTGCGCGTAGCCGATCGAAGCCGGCACGCCGGAATCGGGGACCGGAATGATCACGTCGGCTTCGGCGGGCGCTTCGCGCGCAAGCTCGGCGCCGCAGGTCTTGCGCACGTCGTAGACGCTGCGGCCGCCGACGATCGAGTCCGGGCGCGCGAAATAGATGTATTCGAAGATGCAGGGACGCGGCGCCATCGGCGGGAACGGCTTGTGCGAGTGGGCGCCGTCCTCGTCGAAGATGAGCACCTCGCCATTCTCCACGTCGCGCACATATTGCGCACCGATGATGTCGAGCGCGCAGGTCTCGGAGGCGAGGATCGGACAGCCGTCGAGCTTGCCGAACACCAGCGGCCTGATGCCGAGCGGGTCGCGCGCGCCGACGAGCTTCTTGTTGGTGAGGCCGACGAAGGCGTAGGCGCCTTCGAGCATGCGCAGCCCTTCGACGAAGCGGTCGACAAAGCGGTTGCGCTGCGAGCGCGCCACGAGATGAAGGATCACCTCGGTGTCGGTGGTCGACTGCATCATCGCGCCTTCGCGCACGAGCTGACGGCGCAGCGTCAGGCCGTTGGTGAGATTGCCGTTATGGCCGATGGCAAAGCCGCCAGCGTTGAGCTCGGCGAATAGCGGCTGCACGTTGCGCAGGATGGTCCCACCGGTGGTCGAATAGCGCACATGGCCGACCGCGGCATTGCCCGGCAGACGATCGATGACCTCGCGGCGCGAAAAGGCGTCGCCGACGAGGCCGAGGCGCCGCTCAGAGTGAAACCGCTTGCCGTCGAAGGAGACGATGCCGGCCGCTTCCTGGCCGCGATGCTGCAGGGCGTGCAGGCCGAGCGCCGTGATCGCGGCGGCGTCCGGGTGACCGAAGATGCCGAATACGCCGCATTCTTCGCGCGGCCGGTCCGCATCAAGGTCGAGCAGGGCTGGTTCCGTCATGGTCATCGGCGGTCCGTCATCTCAATGTCCCATTCCGGCTGGCCTGGAGCAGGCGCTGCATTCCGCTGCGGCTTGAGCGATCGTAACCTGCATCTGCGCGATTCTCAGCCGGTCTGTCGAGTTCGCCGTGCTGATCCGGCGGGGCTTCCGGGGTATCGGTTTCCTCCGGCCGCGGCCGTTTCAGCTTCTTCAAAATGGTGCCTTCGGGGTCCTCCGGCAACATCGACATCAGCCATTGGCCGGTCCCCGCCAGTACGACCCGCGATTTGGCGCTCTTGACCCACTCGGGCTGGCTGCGATCCGGCACCAGCCAGGTGAAGAACTGGAACGCCACGACGACGATCACGAGACCGCGCCCAAGCCCGAACAGGAAGCCGAGCGTCCGATCGAGGGCGCCGACGCGGCTGTCGAGCACCATGTCCGAGATCCTGACGGTCAGGACCGAGACTGTGAGGAGCGTGCCCAGGAACACGCCACCGACCACGGCGGCCGCGGCGACGATGTCGTTGTTGAAGTATTGCTTGGCGTGAGGCAGCAGCTTTGAATAGGAGTAGACCGTCGCCAGGGCCGCCAGCACCCAGGCGCTGATCGAGAGCACCTCGCGCATGAAGCCGCGCACCATGGCGAGCAGCCCCGAAATCAGCATTACGACGATAAGCACGATGTCGAGCAGCGTAATTGGCATCGTTGGCTGGTCCGCTGGCTGATCGCAACTTGGCCGCTCGCATCCGTCCCGAAATCCGCGCGCGCGGCATCCGGAAACGCCAGCCGTGTATAGCCGGGCCGATAAACCCCGTCACCCATCTTCTCGTAGCCTCGGCGACTTGCTCTATGGTTAAGAGTCTCGCCGCCAACCGCGCTGTCAGGAGATCAACGGTCGGGCTTAAGTGTCTTGGCCGCCGACCCGCCGCAATGCCGGCGCGCCGTCGCGGGCGATATCGACCACGAGGCTTGCGAGTGCATTGATCGTGACAAGCGAAAAGCCGCTAGGGGCTTCCAGACTGGCGGCTTCCGGGACAATCGCCCGCGCAAAACCGAGCTTCTGCGATTCCTTGAGCCGAGCCGCGGTCTGCGGCACCGGCCGCACCGCGCCCGAAAGCGACACTTCGCCGAGATAGACCGCATCTGCCGGTAGCGGCGCGCGGGCAAGCGAGGAAACCAACGCGGCCGCCGCAGCGACGTCGGCCGCGGGCTCCTGGATGCGCAGGCCGCCGGCGACGTTGAGGTAGACATCGTGGCCGGAGAGGCGAACGCCGCAATGGGCCTCGAGTACCGCGAGCACCATCGACAGCCGGTTGGGGTCCCAGCCGACTACGGCGCGGCGCGGGGTGCCGAGTGTCGTTGGGGCGACCAGCGCCTGAATTTCCACCAGCAGCGGCCGCGTTCCCTCGATGCCGGCAAAGACCGCTGTGCCCGGGCTGCCGAGATCGCGTTCGGACAGGAACAGCTCGGACGGATTGGCGACCTCGCGCAACCCGGCTCCGGTCATCTCGAACACGCCGATCTCGTCGGTCGGGCCGAAGCGGTTCTTGATCGCACGCAGGATGCGGAATTGCTGCGCGCCCTCGCCCTGGAACGAGAGCACGGCGTCGACCATGTGCTCGACCACGCGCGGGCCGGCGATCTGGCCGTCCTTGGTGACGTGGCCGACCAGGATCACGGCGGCGCCGGTGCGCTTGGCGAAACGGATCAGCTCGCCGGCGGCGCCGCGGACCTGGGTGACCGTGCCGGGCGCAGCATCGACGGCCTGCGTCCACATGGTCTGGATCGAATCGATCACCAGAAGGCTCGGCGCCGGGCCTTGCGACAGCGTCGCCACGATGTCCTCGATCGAGGTCTCGGCGGCGGTCTCAACGGCGGCCTCGGCCAAGCCGAGCCGCTCGGCGCGCAGCCGCACCTGCGCGACCGCCTCCTCGCCGGAGATGTAGACCGCGCGCTGCCCATTGCGGGCGAACGCAGCCGCTACCTCGATGAGCAGGGTGGATTTGCCGATGCCGGGATCGCCGCCCAGCAGCAGCACCGAGCCACGCACCAGCCCGCCGCCGATGACGCGATCGAATTCAGCGATACCCGAGGCAAGACGTGGTGTCGGTCGCGCCAGCCCCTTGAGCGGCTCGATGGCGAACAGGCGGCCTTTACGCAAGGACCGCGCCGGCGCCGCCGCGTTTTCCTCGACGAATGTATTCCATTCGCCGCAGGCTTCGCAGCGGCCCGCCCAGCGGGCAGCGGACGCGCCGCAGTTCTGACAGACGAAATTCTGTGCCCGTGCCGCCATTTCAGGCCCCGCGATAGATCAAACGGCAGCGTGGGCCAAGCCGGGTCAGGATCTCGTAGCCGATAGTCCCGGCGGCGGCGGCGACGTCGTCGATACCGATCCCTTCGCCGATGAAGGTCGCGACATCGCCGCGTTGGACGACGCCTTCCGCGAGCTCGGTGACATCGATGCAAACGAGGTCCATCGAAATTCTGCCGGCGAACGGGCAAAGCCTGCCCGCAACAATCGCGGCGCCGCCGCGCGCGCCATCAGTACCGCTCGCGGCACGAAGAAGCCCGTCGGCATAGCCGAGCGCGGCGACCGCGAGGCGCGAATCGCGCCTCGCCGTCCACGCCGCGCCATAGCCGACCGCCTCGCCGCGACCGACCTCGCGGACCTGCAAGATACGCCCAGTCAGTTCGACGACGCCGCGCATCGGATTGGGCCGGGTCGGCGTCGGATTAATGCCGTAGAGGGCAGCGCCCGGCCGCGCGATGTCGAAAAGGGCGAGATCGCCGAGAAAAATGCCGGCGGAATTGGCGAGCGAGGCCGGAACGCCGGGGTAGAGCGAGCGCACCTCGCGAAACGCCTTGATCTGACCGGCATTGAGCGCGTGGCCGACCATGTCGGCGCAGGCCAGATGGCTCATCAACAGCGTGATGCCGTGATTTTCGATCTGTACGCGCGGCGCGAGCGCCGCCGCCTCCACGACGGAAATGCCGAGCCGGTTCATGCCGGTATCGACGTGAAGCGCGGCGCCGCCGCGCCAGTTGTTGGCGGCGACGAAGGCGTCCCATTCGGCAAGCTCGGTCATGCTGTTGATGACCGGGCGCACATTGAGCTCGACGAACGCATTCGCGCCCTCGGGTGAAAATCCATTGAGGACGTAGATTGCCGCCGCCGACGTGCAGCTGCGCGCGCGGCGGGCTTCGGCGACGTTGGCGACGAAGAAGGTCTTGCAGCCGGCGGCCGCGAGTTTGGTGGTGACCCGCTCGAGGCCGAGCCCGTAGGCGTTGGCTTTGACGACC
>JASHXX010000368.1 GCA_030043335.1 Xanthobacteraceae bacterium | reverse complement strand
TTCGCTGTGCGCCGGCAGCGTAATCGTGAAGGTCGAGCCTTCGCCGGGCCGGCTCGTGACCGCGATATCGCCGCCGAGAAGCTGGCAGAAACGCCGCGAGATCGCGAGGCCAAGGCCGGTGCCGCCGTACTTTTTGGTCGTAGACGCGTCGGCCTGCGAGAATGCCTGGAACAGCCGGCCGAGCTGCTCCTCGGTCATGCCGATGCCGGTGTCGGCAACGGCGAAGCGCACCATCGGCCGGTCGGTCTCGAAGCGCTCGGCGGTGAGCGCGAGCCGGCCGTTGCGAGTGAACTTGCTGCCGTTGCTCAGGATATTGAGCAGGCTCTGCTTGAGCTTGGTGCGGTCGGTGCGCATGCTGCCGAGGTCGGCCGCGGCCCGGAATTCGAGGGTGTTGCCGTTCTTCTCGGCAAGCGGGACGATCAGCGCACGCACCTCCTCGAGGAGCGGCACGATCTCCACGTCCTCGAGGAACACGTCCATCTTGCCAGCCTCGACCTTCGACAGGTCGAGAATGTCATTGATCAGGCCGAGCAGGTGGCGGCCGGCGCCCTCGATCTTCTTGAGATCGCGGCCGAGATTTTCCTGGCCGAGGTCGGCGATGTCCTCGTAGAGGATTTCGCTGTAGCCGATGATGGCGTTGAGCGGCGTGCGCAGCTCGTGGCTCATATTGGCGAGGAACTGCGACTTGTGCTGGCCGGCGACCTCGAGCTCGCGGCTCTTGTCCTCGATCTCGTGGAACAGCCGCGCATTCTGAATCGCCAGCGCCGATTGCGCCGCGAAAGTCTTGATCAGGTCGACGGTGTTCGGCGGGAAGGCGCCGGGCGTGCGGCGGCGCACTACCAGCATGCCGACGATATCCTCGCCGCGCAGCAGCGGTGCGCTCAATCGGGCGCGGAAGCCGGCGCGCAGCGTGATCTCGTTGATCTCGTTCGGCGGCTCCTCGCGCAAATCGGCGATCTGGAACGGCTCGCGCTGCGCCAGCGCCGCCGCCACGTTCACGTCGTCGAGGCCGATGTGCCGGTGCGACAGCGCGTCGATCAGCTCCTGATCCATCTGATACGTGGCGCGCAGCTGCAGCTCGCGCTGCACGCCGTCATAGACGTAGATCGCGCCGGCGTCCGTGTTGGAAAGCTGCACCGCCTTGGCGACAATGGTCGACAGCACGGTCTCCAGTTCAAGCGTCGAATTGACCGCCTGGGAGACTTCGCCAAGTGCGCGCAGCTCGCCGACCGAGCGGCCGAGCTCCTCGGTGCGCTGACGTAGCTCGTTGAGGAGCCGTGCGTTCTCGATGGCGATGACGGCCTGCGCGGCGAAATTCTGCACCACCTCGATCTGCTTGCCGGTGAATGGTCGCACCTCCTGGCGGTAGATGACGATGCACCCGACCACCTCCTCGTCGCGGAGCAGCGGCACGCCGATCAGGCTGCGCGCACCGGCGAGGTTGATTGTGGCTTCGCGCAATTTGTCGCCGTAAGTCGGTGAGGCGGTGAGGTCGACGACTTGGTAGGTCCGCCTCGTTGTCAGGATTTGACCGAGCCCGAGCCGCGGGTCGGCACGGAATGTCGGCTCATGGCGCAGAAATTCGGCCCACGCGGCCGGCGCGCCGTGGGTGGCGCCGATGTGGAAGAGATCGCCGTCGCGCAGCCACAGATTGCCGAACTTGGCGCCGCAGATGCGGACCGCGTTTTGCAACAGGGTCTCGAACACCGGTTCGAGCTCGCCCGGCGAGGCGCTGATGACCTGCAGCACCTCCGCGGTCGCGGTCTGCTGTTCGAGCGATTCGGTAAGGTCGGCGGTGCGCGCCCGCAGTTCGGTGAGGAGCCGCGCGTTCTCGATGGCAATCACCGCCTGGGCGGCGAAGCTGCTGACCAGCGCAATCTGCTTGTCGGTGAAAGGAAGAACTTCGCGGCGACACAAGGTAAACGCGCCGATCAAATTTCCTTCCTTCACCATCGGGACGGCCAAAAGCGTCCTTATCCCCCCAGCTTCGACCGCCACGACGGTTTCCGGGATGCGCTTGAGATAAGCCTCGTCCGCGGCAAGATCGCCGATGTGAATCGGACACTTGCTGGTCATCATGCGGCCGATCGGAGTCTTTGCGTCATGATGATACGGCGAACGCTTGCGGTGCTCCGCAAGCGCTGGCGGCGTATTCTTAGCGGCGACGAGATGCAGCGACTCGCCGTCCCAGCGATAGATGTTGCCGAACGTGGCGCCGCAGATTTGGACGGCGTTGTCCAGCATAGTTGCAAACACCGGCTCAAGATCGCCCGGAGAGCTGCTGATGACCTTGAGCACCTCCGATGTGGCCGTCTGCTGCTCTAGCGATTCGCGCAGTTCGCTCAGCAGTCGCGCGTTTTCGATGGCGATGACGGCTTGCGCGGCGAAATTCTTGACCAGCTCGATCTGCTTTTCGGAAAACGGCCGCACTTCTTGCCGGCAGGTGACAATCGCGCCGACGCATTCGTCTTCCTTCATCATCGGCACGCAAAGAGCCGTGCGCGCGCCCACCGTGTCGACGAAAGCCACCACGCGGGGATTGCCTTCGACATAAGACGGGTGCGCCCGCAAATCGGCGATGTGAAAGATGTCCTTCGTATCTAACACATAGACCACCGGGTGGCCCGGATTGTCAGCCACGACCAGCTCCGAACCCAGCTCGAACAGGGCGCTGCTGGCGGTCGGGACGTGCCTGGCGACGATCCGCAAGCTCCTCTCGCCACGCAGCAGCAGCGTGCCGAAGGGCGCCTCGCAAAGCCGCGTCGCGTTCTCCAGCATCGCTTCGAACACCGGCGCGAGATCGCCGGGCGAGGAGGAGATAACCTTGAGCACGTCCGCGGTCGCCGTCTGCTGTGCGAGCGATTCGCGCAGCTCGGTGAGCAGCCGCGCGTTCTCGATAGCGATGACGGCTTGGCTGGCAAAGCTCGTGACCAGCGCGATCTGCTTCTCCGTGAACGGGCGGACTTCCTGACGGTAGAGCGAGAACGAACCGATCAGCTCGTTCTCCTTGAGCATCGGCACGGCGATACAGGTGCGCACGCCACCAAGCTCGACCGCGGTGATCGCTGCCGGGTCGTGTCGCTCGGCGTAGCTCGGATGGGTCGCGGCATCGATCACCTGGGTCACGGTCTTGGTCGCCACCATGGGACCGATAAGTGCGTTATCCTCCACTGTCAGCGGTACGTTCTTGCGGGCGGCGGCAAGCGCGGGCGGCGTGTTGTGCACGGCGAGAAGGTGCAGGACCGTGCCGTCCCAGCCGTAGATGTTGCCGAATTTGGCGTCGCAGATGCGCACCGCGTTCTCCAGCATGCTGGCAAACACCGGCTGCAGATCGCCCGGGGAGCTCGAGATGACTTGCAGAACTTCCGATGTGGCGGTCTGCTGCTCGAGGGCTTCGCTAAGCTCGCGCGTGCGCTGCTGCTCCGCCTCGAACAGCCGCGCGTTCTCGATCGCGATCACCGCCTGGTCGGCGAAGGTCGTCACCAGCTCGATCTGCTTGTCGGTAAACGGATTGACCTCGGTACGAACGAGCGCAAACACGCCGATGACCA
>JASHXX010000367.1 GCA_030043335.1 Xanthobacteraceae bacterium | reverse complement strand
GCGCGCGACCACCCCCTGCAGCATGGTTTTGAGCTGATAAAACGCCGTGCGGTCGGCGGCGCCGATGAAAGGCAGGGGTGCCTTGGGATATTCGTAGATAGTACGGCCGCCGACTTCGATCGAGTCGATGCCGTGGGGCTGCGGTCGCGCGCCCTCGTTGGCGACGGCGGCGTAAAATGCCGCCAAGTCGATCATGTGTACTGGCTGCGCGCCGAGCACGAAGGGATAATAACGAATGCAGTCAGCGTAGATTTTAGCCGCGACCGCGGTGGCGCAGACCTCGTCGAGGCTCTGCTCGGGCTGCTGCGCGATGCCGCCGTCGAGAAGCCGCGCGGTAATGACGTTGCGCGAATATTCGAGCCCGCGCCGCAAGGTGAAGATGCCGCCGGAATTATAGTCGGCGTTGCGCGGGTTCCAGAAATCTTCGGCGCGCGCGAAGCCGCCCTCCTCGCGGGAGATGGTCTCGCGGCCGTCGCCGCCGGCGCTGCTAATCGGCGGCAGCGTGATCGGCTCGTCGCGAATGAGCGTGTTCGGCTGCAGGCCCTTCTGCAGCGCGGTCAGGTAGGTCAGCGGTTTGATCGCCGAGCCGGGCTGGCGCTGCGTCTGCGCCACGCGATTGAGCTGGCTCAGCGGATAGGAAAAGCTCCCGGCCATGGCGAGGATGCGGCCGGTCTTGTTCTCCAGCACCAGCGCCGCGCCCTCGACTGTCGGCCGCACCCGCAGCTGCGCCACCGCGTTGCCGTTCGTGGGCGTCGCGGGCGTTGCCGTGACCTTGCCCTTGGGCGGCGCTTTCGGCGCCCTGCCCTCGATGACGCGGACATAGATCACGTCGTAGAGATTGAGGCTGCGCCTGATCTGGGCGCTAACGGCCATCAGCGGCAGGATGCGGCCGTCGGCGAGGCCGACGCGGATCGCGTCGTCGCCGCGCTGCTTGCCGCCCTTCTGCACCACGACGGCCTCGTCCCAATGCACGTCGTAGAGCGGCAGCCGCACCGCCTGCAGCGCCTGCTGCCAAGCCGGCAAAGCCGCGCCGGCCGCGTTGGCGTTCTTGCCGGCGGCGAGCTTCTGCACCGCGTCGGCGATGTTGGCCTCGGCACCGCGAAACTGCATGCGGCCGGAGGCGATCTCGTAATGCGCCAGGCCCTCCTGCAGCGCCGCTTCGGCATCGCGCTGCAACGCCGCGTTGATGGTCGAATGCACCGTATAGGGCTGCGCGGTCAGGCTCTCGACGCCGTCGGCTTTCGCCTCGCGGCCGAGATAATCGATGTAGTGGAAGCCGCTGTCGCGGTGCGGCCGCTCGAAGGCGACGAGCTTAGGCGGGGCGGCGAGCGCCGCCTCCTTCTGCGCGGGGGCGATGACGCCGTCCTCCTGCATGCGGCCGAGGACGTAGGTAAGGCGCTCCTTGGCGCGGTCGGGATGGCGCTCGGGATTGAAGAAGCTCGGCCCCTTGAGCAGGCCGGCCAGCATCGCGCCTTCGGCCAAGGTCAGCGTCTTCGCCGATTTGCCGAAATAGCTGCGCGCCGCCATCTCGACGCCCCAGGAGCCGCGGCCGAGATAGGCGGAATTGAGGTAGAGTTCGAGGATTTCCTGCTTGCTCAGGGCGCCTTCGAGGCGCGAGGCGACGATCATCTCGCGGATCTTGCGCTCATAGGTCACGTCCTCGCCGACCAGCAGATTCTTCACCACCTGCTGGGTGATGGTCGAACCGCCCTGCGGCCGGCCGAGCTCGGCGAGATTGCCGATGAAGGCGCGGATGATGCCGCGCTCGTCGACGCCGTGATGCTGGAAGAAGCGCCGGTCCTCGGCGGCGATGAACGCTTTCTGCACGGTGTCTGGAATATCGGCGAGCGCGACCCAGACGCGGCGATTGCCGGGCTCGAACACGTCGGCGAAATTTGCGCCCTTGCCGTCGAGCACGACGCTCAGGCTCGGGAGCTTGCGGCCTTTGAGCCGGATGTGGTCGGGCAGATCCGCGGCCGCGTTGTTGAAGAAGGTGATTACCGCGGCGAGGTCGACCGGGCTCGGCACATTCTCGTTCTTGCAGAACCGCCGGTAGGCGGTGTTGAGATCGGCAAAATTGATGCCGTGGAAGGCCTTGATGTCGGCGCCGGCGCCGAGCGCCTTGGGGTCGTCGAGCGCGGTCGCGATCAGCTCGTCGAGGTTGATCGACTCGATGTCGAAAGCCTGGCGCATATGGGCGCAGCCGGCGCGCAGGATCTGCACCACTTCGTCCTGGTCCTTTGCCGGGTCGAATTGGGTCTTCAGCGCCTGCGGCTGGGTCAGCACCTCGCTGAGCGCGAGCGCGGTGGCGAAAATCTTGACGAGGATGGTTTCCATTGCGGGGCGGTGGGCACTGCCGGTTCGAGGGACGCTGGCGCGAGACGCGGCGAGGAGGCGCTACGGGGATATAGCGTCAAATGCATTCACGACATCCTTACGATCCTTAACAATCCCTACAAAAAGACTTTTTTGCGGGTCTTTTGTGCTGTCTCCGGGCGGCGGGTCCGCCCGCCTCATCCAGCAACGCATCCGGCCGCGTTCGGTTCGATATCTCCTTGAGCGTCAAGCCCAATTGCGCGGGTGGCGGCTGCCTCACTTTTCCGCCGGCGCCAATCCGACGAAATGCCCGCGTCCCTGCAGCAAGCCGAGGAGGACAAGGCTCGGCAAACCCGCCGCCGCGCAGATCGCGAAGAAGGCCGGCCAGCCGGTTGCGGCGGCGATGAAGCCCGCGCCCGACGACAGGTAAGTGCGGCCGAAGGCCGCGAGCGCGGTGAGGAGCGCATACTGGGTCGCGGTATGCAGCGGATTGCGGCAGAGCGCCGAAAGGTAGGCGACGAAGATCACCGTGCCGATGGCGCTGGTGAAGTTCTCGACCACGATGGCAAAGGTAAGCCAGGCGGCGTCGCGTCCGACGACCGCCTGCCAGGAGAACGCCAGCGCCGCGACCGCCTGCAGCACGCCGCCGATCCACAGGCTCGCCGGCAGCGAATAGGCCCGCGCTACAAAGCCGCCGGCGAAACCACCGACCAGCGTCGCGGCGAGGCCAACGCCCTTGATGATCGCGGCGTATTCGTTGCGGGAAAAGCCGAGATCGATCACGAACGGCGCGGTCAACGCGCCGGCGAGCGCGTCGGTGAACTTGAACAAAACCACGAAAGCGAGCGCGACCAGCGCCAGGTTGCGGCTGAGGAACTCGGCGAAGGCGCCGGCGGCGGCGGTGACGACGCGCTTGACCGGGTTGTCATGCGCGACGGCGGCCAGGTGCGCCGCGGCCGCTTCGGCGGAGCGCTGCGGCTCGGTGGCGACGAGCGTCGTCGCAACGCCGATGAGGACGAGCGCCGCCATCACCGCGTAGCCTGAGCTCCACGCGGCGTGATGACCGAGGCCGAGAGCGGACTGGAAGCCGCTGACCAGGAACAGCGCGCCGGCGGTCGAGGCCAGCATGCCGATGCGGTAGGCGGCGACATAGGACGCCATGCCGGCTGCCTGCTCGCTTTCGTCGAGACTCTCGACGCGAAACGCATCGACGACGATGTCCTGCGTCGCCGAGGCGGCGGCGACCAGAAGCGCGCCGACCGCGACGACGACGGGCGAAGCGGCCGGATCGCAGGCGCCGAGAAAGACGATCGCGACAATGAGCAGAAGCTGCGCCAGCAGCAGCCAGCCGCGGCGGCGGCCGAAGCGCCGCGACAATAGCGGCACGTCGAGCGCGTCGACGAGCGGCGCCCAGAGGAATTTCACCGTGTAGGGCGTACCAACGAGCGCAAACAGGCCGATGGTGCCGAGATCGACGCCGACTTCGCGCATCCAGACGAGGAGCGTCGAGCCCGACAGCGCGAGCGGCAGCCCCGAGGAGAAGCCGAGAAACGCGACGATGAGCACGCGCCGCTTGAGATAGACGGCGAGCGTGTCGGACAGCCGCCGCCGAGCCGGGACGGCGGCTTCACTCACTCGCCGGCCTCCAGCCTGCGGACCCGACCGCCGACCATAGTCGCGCTTTGCTCGGCCGCTTCGCCGAGCTCGACCTCGCGAATGCGTTCGCCGCGCGCTTCGATCTTGTCGACCGAAATGAGCGCCTGGCGGATGTCCTCGTTCGACTGGTTGAAGTGCGCCTGCAGCTTGCGCACGCGCTCGCCGAGAAGGCCGACATCCTTCATCAGGAGGCCGACCTCGTCGCGGATCTCCCCCGCCGCCTCGCGCATGCGCGCGTCCCTCTGGATCTGCTGGATGACGTGGATGGCAATCATCAACAGCGATGGCGAGACGATGACCACCTTGGCGCGGAACGCCTTCTGCACGACGTCGTCGAAGCGGTCATGCAGCTCGGCATAGACCGATTCCGACGGCACGAACATGAACGCGAGCTCCTGGGTCTCGCCGGGAATGAGGTATTTGCCGGCAATGTCGGTGACGTGCCGGGCGACGTCGGAGCGCAGCCGCTGCGCCGCGGCCTTGCGCTCATCGTCCGACTTGGCCTCGCGATAGGCGGTGACCGCTTCGAGCGGAAATTTGGCGTCGATCACCAAAGGCCGCTTGTCGGGCAGGAACACGCAGCAATCCGGCCGGGTGCGGTTCGACAGCGACGGCTGGAAGGCGTAGGCGCCCTTCGGCAGCCCGTCCTGGATGATCGCCTCCATCTGGCCCTGGCCGAAGGCGCCGCGCGACTGCTTGTTGGCGAGCACGCTCTGCAGCGAGGTGACCTGGGTGGCGAGCTCGGTGATGTTCTTCTGCGCGCGGTCGATCACCGCGAGCCGCTCGTTGAGCCGCTGCAGATTTTCGGCGGTATTCTGCTTGGTCTTCTCGAGCGAATCGCCGAGCCGGTGCGAGACCGAATCGAGCCGGTCGTTGACGGTATGCTGCAGCTGCAACTGGCCCTTGGCGAGGAGGCCGATCATGGCCTCGAGCCGCCCGGCGGCGTCGGTTTGCGCCCGGGCGAGCTCGTCCATCACCGCGGCATGCGGCTTTCCCGGATGGCGTTCGCGGTAGAGCATGGCGGTGATGACCGCGATTGCCAGCACGACGACCGCCGCGCAGGCGACGACGACGGCCAAAACCGCAATGACATTGGGGTTAGCGACCATGCGCTGCTTCTACGCGATTCGCTTCAGGCCGAGGCGGCGACGCAGGAACGAACAGGGAACATGCTTAACGGATTCGGGCGGGGGCGCGCAACAGTGCGCGCGCATTGACCGGGCATAATGCACCGCCTACATCGCCGCCCATGGCGCTGCGCGAAATCATCATACTTCCCGACAAGCGGCTGCGGCTCGTATCCGAGCCGGTCAAGCGGATCGACGCCGGCGTGCACAAGCTGGTCCAGGACATGTTCGAGACCATGTATGCCGCGCCCGGCATCGGGCTTGCCGGCATCCAGATCGGCGTCGCCAAGCGCGTCGTGGTCATGGACCTGTCGAAAAAGGAGGAGGACCACAAGCCGCTGGTGTTCATCAATCCGGAGATCACCTGGACCTCGGACGAGAAGACCACCTACGAGGAGGGCTGCCTCTCGATCCCGGAATACTACGAGGAAGTCGAGCGGCCGGAGCGGGTCAAGGTCAAATATCTCGACCTCGACGGCAAGGCGCACGAGATCGAGGCCAAGGGTCTGTTCGCGACCTGCATCCAGCACGAGGTCGACCACACCAACGGCGTGCTGTTCATCGACCATATCTCCAAGCTCAAGCGCGACCGCGTCACCAAGAAGTTCATCAAGGCGGCCAAGACAGCCGGCAACAAGACCGCAAGGACGGCGAAGCAGGTGGAGGCGTGATTGGCGCTGCGCCTCGTGTTCATGGGCACGCCGGATTTCGCGGTGCCCACGCTCATCGAGATCGTCGGCGGCGGCCATGAAATCGTTGCTGTCTACACGCGTCCGCCCAAGCCGGCCGGTCGCAAACTAGAATTGAAGCAAAGCCCTGTCGCCTGCGAAGCCCGACGGCGTTCACTGCCGGTATTCACGCCAGACACTCTTCGAACACCTGATGCGGCGGACAATATGCGGCGCCACAGTGCCGACGTTGCCGTAGTCGTCGCTTACGGGTTGATCCTGCCAAAGCCGATTCTCGACGTGTTTCCACGTAGCTGTTTCAACCTACACGCCTCGCTGTTGCCGCGCTGGCGCGGCGCCGCCCCGATAGAACGCGCGATCATGGCCGGTGATACTAAAACGGGCGTAATGGTGATGAGGATGGAGGAGGGCCTCGACACTGGGCCAATCGCAAAGAGCAGGCAAACCTCGATCGAGCCGGATACGACTGCCGGCGAACTGCACGATAGACTCGCGCAGCTTGGTTCGAAACTGATGCTGCTCGCACTAGATGCGTGGGAAAGGGGAACTCTGCGGTTTAAGCGACAGGCGAATCTTGGCGTGACCTACGCGAATAAGATCGGCAAGAACGAGACGCGTGTCGATTGGACGCAATCCTGGCAAACGGTCCACAATCATTGCCGCGGGCTGTCGCCGTTTCCAGGCGCGTGGTGCGAATTGCCGGGCGCGGGCCGGGTCAAGATTCTGCGTACCACGAAAGGAACCGGCGAGGGACAGCCCGGCCGCGTGCTCGACGATCAACTGACGATCGCCTGCGGCACCGGCTCGGTGCGGCTCGTCGAGCTGCAGCGCGCCGGACGGCAGCCGATGGCGGCGGCGGAGTTTTTGCGCGGGATGCCGATCCTGCGGGCAAGCGTCCTGGTCTGAGCCGCCGTCCGTGCTTTGAGCCTACGCCGCGT
>JASHXX010000366.1 GCA_030043335.1 Xanthobacteraceae bacterium | reverse complement strand
GAAGCTGCGCAAGCTGCGCGCTCTCGCGGCCGGGCGACCGATCGACATCGAGATCGACGGCGGCATCACGCCGGAGGTTACGCCGGAGGCCGCCCGCGCCGGCGCCAATGCCTTCGTCGCCGGCTCCGCGGTGTTCAAGGACGGCACGCCGGAATCGTATCGCACCAATATCGCGGCGATCCGCCGCGCGGCGGCGTTCGCCCGCGGGGAGGCCGCGTGATGGGCATTCTGGTCGACGGACAATGGCGTGACGAAGAGCTGCCGCAGGAGACCGGCGCGGCCGGCAATTTTCAGAGAATCGACAGCGCGTTTCGCGACCGCGTCAGCGCCGATGGCTCCTCAGGCTTCAAAGCCGAGGCCGGCCGCTATCATCTCTATGTCGCCTACACCTGCCCGTGGGCGCACCGCACGCAGATCTTTCGCGCGCTGAAAAAACTCGGCGACGCGATCAGCGTCGCCTACGCCGTACCGGGGCTGCAGCAAGAGGGCTGGACCTTCGAGGACAATCCGGCCTTTCCCGACTGCACGCCCGACCGGGTCAACGGCTTTCGCTACCTGCACGAGGCCTATACCGCGAGCGACCCGCATTACACCGGCAAGGTCACGGTGCCGGCATTGTGGGACAAGAAGACCCGGCGGATCGTGAACAACGAATCCTCCGAGATCATCCGCATGCTCAACAGCGAGTTCGCCGCGGCCGGCGCCGACCCGTTCGACTTTTATCCGAAGCCGCTACGCGGCGAGATCGACCGCGTCAACGCCGAGGTCTACGCCAACGTCAACAACGGCGTCTATCGCTGCGGCTTTGCCCGCTCGCAGGCGGCCTATGAGGCGGCCTATGACGCGCTGTTCGCCACCCTCGACGAGCTCGAGGCGCGCCTTGGCCGGCAGCGTTATCTCGTCGGCCGCCAGATCACCGAGGCGGATTGGCGGCTGTTCCCGACCCCGGTGCGCTTCGACGTCGCCTACTTTTCATTGTTCAAGTGCAACCGCAACCGCATCGCCGACTATCCGAATCTCTTCAATTACATGCGCGAGCTTTATCAGGTGCCCGGCATCGCCGAGACGGTGAAGCCGTGCTACTACGTCATCGGCTACTATTCGATCAGGCGGGTCAATCCGACCGGGATCATCCCCAAGGGAACGCCGGTCGAGTTCCGCCAGCCGCACGACCGCGCCCGCTTCGCGGCGTGAATAGCGCGGTCCTACCGGCGGCCGCCGCGGCGATATTCGATATTCACCGATGAGAGCTGATCGCCGAAATGGCGATCGAGCCAGCCGAGGAAGGAGGAGAGAAGCCGCGCCTCGTCGCCGCGCTCGGGCGACTTGATCTCGACCTCGATCGCGTCCGCCGGGCCGGGCTCGAGCTCGATTGACCCCTTGTAGCGCACATGCGTCCAGCGTGCGGCGTGGCGTCTCCTCGCTCCGGCACGCACGAACGTCCCGCGTCCGTTTTTGCGGATCTCGGCCTGCTTCTTGATCATCGCGCCATAGAGGCGCGCATGGCTACGCGGCACGATCTGGAGCATTTTCATCGCCAAATCCCCTGATTCGCTCCGGTCCGCCAGCATTGCATAGCGCGGCACAATTGTTGAGCAGGATGTGATCTGCTACAGCGCAGTCGTTCCGAGGTGACGATGATCCCGCGCTACTCCCGCCCCGAAATGGCTGCGATCTGGACGCCGCAGACGCGCTTTCGCATCTGGTTCGAGATCGAGGCGCATGCCGCCGACGCCATGGCCGAGCTCGGGACGATCCCGAAGGAAGCGGCGGCGAAGATCTGGAAGAAAGGCAAGAACGCGAAATTCGACCTTGCGCGCATCGAGGAGATCGAACGCGAGGTCAAGCACGATGTCGTCGCCTTCACCGCCCACCTCGCCGAGATCGTCGGACCGGAGGCGCGGTTCGTGCATCAGGGCCTGACCTCCTCCGACGTGCTCGACACCTGCTTCAACGTCCAGCTGGTGCGCGCCGCCGACATCCTCATCGCCGACGTGGACAAGCTCAACGCTGCGCTCGAGCGCCGCGCCCGTGAGCACAAATTCACCCCGACCATCGGCCGTTCCCACGGCATCCATGCCGAGCCGACGACCTTCGGCCTCAAGCTTGCCTACGCCTATGCCGAATTCGCCCGCACCAAGGCGCGGCTCGAGGCGGCGCGCCGCGAGGTCTCAACCGCCGCGATCTCCGGCGCGGTCGGCACCTTCGCCCACGTCGATCCGCGCGTGGAAGCCCATGTGGCGAAGCAGATGGGCCTTTCGGTCGAGCCGATCTCGACCCAGATAATTCCCCGCGACCGTCACGCCATGTACTTCGCCACCCTCGGCGTCGTCGCCGCCTCGATCGAGCGGCTGGCGACCGAGATCCGCAACCTGCAGCGCAGCGAGATCCTGGAGGCGGAGGAGTATTTCTCGCCGGGCCAGAAGGGCTCCTCGGCAATGCCGCACAAGCGCAATCCGGTGCTGTCGGAAAATCTGGTCGGGCTGGCGCGCGTGGTGCGCGCCTATGTGACGCCGGCGCTCGAAGACGTCACGCTCTGGCATGAACGCGACATCTCGCACTCCGCTGTCGAGCGGGTGATCGGCCCCGACGCGACGGTGGCGCTCGACTTCGCGCTCGACCGCCTGGCCGGGATCATCGACAAGCTGATCGTCTACCCGCAGACCATGCGTAACAACATCGACCGTCTCGGCGGTCTCATTCACTCGCAGCGCGTGCTGCTCGCGCTCACTCAGAAGGGCGTCGAGCGCGAGGACGCCTACGCCATGGTCCAGCGCAACGCCATGAGAGCCTGGCGCGGCGAAGGCGACTTCCTCGCGCTCCTCAAGGCCGACGCCGACGTCCGCAAATATCTGAGCGAGAAGGAGCTCGCCGCCAATTTCAAGCTCGATTTTCACTTCACCCAGGTCGATACCATCTTCCGCCGCGTGTTCGGCAAAGCGTAAGCGGGCTCCGCCATGACAGCGCCGGAAACCATTCTGGTCTTCGATTCCGGGCTCGGCGGGCTCACCGTCTACAGCGAGGTTGCGGCGGCCCGGCCAGACGCCAACTTCGTTTATGTCGCCGACGATGCCGCGTTTCCTTATGGCGGCTTCGCCGAAGCGGCCCTGGTCGAGCGCGTCGTTGGGCTCATCGGCGAACTCATCGCCGCGCACCGGCCCGATCTCATCGTCATCGCCTGCAACACCGCCTCGACCATCGCGCTGCCGCAGCTGCGCAAGAAATTCGCGCTTCCCTTCGTCGGCACCGTGCCGGCGATCAAGCCGGCCTGCGCCGGCTCGGTTACCCGTCGCGTTTCCGTCCTCGGCACCGAGGCGACGGTGGCGCGCGAATATACCCGCGCCTTGATCCGCGACTACGCCGGCGATTGCCGGGTGACGCTCGCCGGCTCGAAGGCGCTCGCCGGCTACGCCGAGGCCGAGCTGCATGGCGCCCCGGTCGGCGATGAGGCGCTGCGCGCCGAACTCCTCCCCTGCTTCCGCGACGATGGCGCGCGCACCGATACCGTGGTCCTCGCCTGCACCCACTATCCGCTGTTGCTGGAGCGGCTGCGCAAGCTTGCGTCCTGGCCGGTCAATTTTCTCGACCCGGCGCCGGCAATTGCGCGTCGCGTCGTCGATCTGCTCGGGCCGGCTTCGCCGCCAGGCGACGGACGCGCCCGCAATGCCGGGACCACCCGCGCCATCTTCACCTCCGGCCGAGCGCCTTCAGCGGCCCTCGCGCGCTTCGGCATCCGCGCCGGCGAGCCGGCGTCGACCAAAACCGCCTGACGACTGCCAGTTCATAAATCGACGAGCCGGATTCAGCCGGGTTCGGCTTGCCGGCCCAAACCCTCGCCGCTACGCTTTGGACGCGCAGCGTGGGGATCGAAGCTATGGACGTAACGACCACGGCCCCGGCAGGGCCGCGGGTCTGGTATCGAAACCGCTGGAACCAGCTGGTCCTCGGCGTCATCGCCATGATGGCGATCTCCAGTCCGCAATATGTCTGGACGCTGTTCACCGGGCCGCTCAACGCCAAGCTCGGCACCACGCTCGCGCAATTGCAGTGGACATTTTCGCTGCTGATCATTCTGCAGACCTGGTTTTCGCCGTTCCAGGCCTATCTGGTCGATCGCTTCGGCCCGCGCAGGCTGATCGCGATCGGCGCGGCGCTTTCCGGCGGAAGCTGGGTGCTGTCCGCTTATGTGGAAAGCATCTGGGCGCTCTATTTCACCTACGGAGTCCTCGGTGGCTTCGGCACCGGCATCATCTATGTCGGCATCATCGGCCTGATGGTGCGCTGGTTTCCCGACCGGCGTGGGCTTGCCACCGGGCTTGCCGCGGCGGGCTACGGCTTCGGCGCCTTCTTCACCAGCTTCCCGATCGACAGCATGATCAAAAGCGCCGGCTACGCGCATGCACTCATCGTCTGGGGCATCATCCAGGGACTAATCGGCATTCTAGCGGCGCAAGGACTGCGCGTGCCACGCGACAACTATCAGATTGCCGGCAACGGGCCGG
>JASHXX010000365.1 GCA_030043335.1 Xanthobacteraceae bacterium | reverse complement strand
TGCAGCCTATCATCGGTGGTGGTCAGTTTTCAAAATACGAACTACAAAGAGCCGCACTTAAATTCGATGTGTTCGCCGCAAGCAAAGGGAGGAACAACGTGGCAAAGGGCCAGTTGAGAAGCAGTCGCGAGAAGAAAAAACCCAAGGCGGAAAAGAACAAGAAAAAGAAGAGCGCCCCGGCCGCCTCGCCATTCACGCTCGTAACTGGGAGAGACGCTTCCGGCAAGAAATTCTCGTAGCCCAATGTGCTCGTTCCTCACCGCCTTGTGGACGGCCTGCGCCTCAGCGAGATCGACATCGAAAAGCTGGCTTCCATCGGTTTACGCGGTGGAGCCCCGGTTCTCGGCGCGCTGGGCCAGCGCAAACAAGTAGTTTTAATTTTCCTATCGTCGCTAGCCATTGTGCCTCCTAGCGCTGACCTGCCTTTGCTGCCGCACAAGAAAACGGCCCGGGAAATTCCCGGGCCTTATTGTTTTCAAGGATGAATGGCGCGATCAATAGTCCATTCCGCCCATTCCACCCATGCCGCCACCACCCGGCATTGCCGGGCTCTCCTTCTTCGGCAATTCGGCTACCATCGCTTCGGTAGTGATCAAGAGGCCCGCAATCGAGGAAGCGTCCTGCAGCGCGATGCGCACGACCTTTGTCGGGTCGATGATGCCCTTGGACACCAGATTGCCGAACTCGCCGGTCTGGGCGTCGTAGCCGTAAGCGTAGGTATCGTGCTCCAGGATCTTGCCGACCACGACCGAGCCATCCTCGCCGGCGTTTATTGCGATCTGGCGCGCCGGCCAGCTGATCGCCTTTTTGACGATCTCGATGCCGTGCCGCTGGTCCTCGTTTTTGCCCCTAAGCTTCTCGATCGCCTTCCCGGCGCGCAGCAGCGCGACCCCGCCGCCAGGCAGGATGCCTTCCTCGACTGCGGCGCGGGTTGCATGCATCGCGTCGTCGACGCGATCCTTGCGCTCCTTTACCTCGGTCTCGGTGGCGCCGCCGACACGGATCACCGCAACGCCGCCGGCGAGCTTGGCGAGCCGCTCCTGCAGCTTCTCCTTGTCGTAGTCAGAGGTGGTCTCCTCGATCTGCGCTTTGATCTGATTGACGCGCGCCTCGATGTCGGCCTTCTTGCCGGCGCCGTTGACGATCGTGGTGTTCTCCTTGTCGATCATCACCTTCTTGGCCTTGCCAAGCATATCGATGGTCACGTTCTCGAGCTTGATGCCGAGATCTTCCGAGATCGCCTGGCCGCCGGTGAGGACGGCGATGTCCTGTAGCATGGCTTTGCGGCGATCGCCGAAGCCCGGCGCCTTCACGGCTGAGACCTTGAGGCCGCCCCGCAGCTTATTGACGACGAGAGTAGCCAGCGCCTCGCCTTCGACGTCCTCGGCCACTATCAGCAGCGGCTTGCCGGTTTGCACTACCGTTTCGAGCAGCGGCAGCAGTTCCTGCAGGCCCGACAGCTTCTTTTCGTAGATCAGGATGTAGGGGTCTTCCATCTCAGCCCGCATCTTGTCGGCGTTGGTGATGAAGTAGGGCGAGATGTAGCCGCGGTCGAACTGCATTCCCTCGACCACTTCGAGCTCGGTCTCAAGGCTCTTGGCCTCTTCGACGGTGATCACGCCTTCGTTGCCGACCTTCTGCATCGCCTTCGCGAGGAAATCGCCGATTTCGCGGTCGCCATTAGCGGAGATGGTACCGACCTGGGCAATCTCGTCGTTGGAGGTGACCTTCTTGGAGTTCTTCTTCAGGTCCTCGACGATGGCGTTGACGGCAAGATCGACGCCGCGCTTGAGATCCATCGGGTTCATCCCGGCTGCAACGCCCTTTGCGCCTTCCCTGACGATCGCGTGGGCGAGGATCGTCGCGGTAGTGGTGCCGTCCCCCGCCTGATCGGAGGTCTTCGAGGCGACCTCGCGCACCATTTGTGCGCCCATGTTCTCGAATTTGTCGTCGAGTTCGATCTCCTTGGCGACGGTCACACCATCCTTGGTAATACGCGGTGCGCCAAACGACTTGTCGAGCACGACATTCCGGCCTTTCGGACCGAGCGTGACTCGCACCGCGTGGGAAAGAATGTCGACGCCGCGCAACATCTTGTCGCGCGCATCGACCGAAAATCTGACTTCCTTGGCAGCCATGTGATGTCTCTCCCGGCTCTGTTATCGTCATCCCGGCGTGAGCGGCGAGGCCGCGAGCGGCGAAGGACGACGAGTGAAGCTGTGTGTGTTCGTTACGCGGCCTTCTTCTTGGCCACCGGCTCGTCGATGATTCCCATGATGTCGGACTCCTTCATGATGAGGAGCTCCTGGCCGTCGATCTTGACTTCGGTCCCCGACCACTTGCCGAACAGCACGCGGTCGCCGACTTTGATGTCGATGGGAATGAGCTTGCCGGCCTCATCACGGCCACCGGGGCCGACGGCGATGACCTCACCCTGTGAGGGCTTTTCTTTGGCGGTGTCTGGAATGATGATGCCGCCGGCTGATTTCTCCTCGGCATCGATGCGCTTGACGACGACGCGGTCGTGAAGCGGACGAAACTTCATGTTGTCCTCCCAAAATTTTGAAGAGACAAAGTTTGTTGTTGGGACGACCCCCGATCGTGTTCTCGGTCAACCGCCTGGTAGCGACATGGGGCGTGATTTTTCTGTCGCAAGAGGCGCCTGAAAATTTTTTAGCACTCACTGAACAGGATTGCCAACGATTTCGGACGAATCGTGGCCGCGCAGGGATTCCACGACAGGGCCAAAATATTGTCGGATTAGGCATGAGGCTTGCAATGAAGCAGCGCGTCTCGGAACAATCCCGTGATGGGACGGAGAGTACTATGGTTTCGCAAGACTTCCGCCGGCAGCTCGAAGGCTACGGACTGACCACGGCCAATATCCTCTATCGGCGACCGGATCATCCTTGGCTGCTGCAGACCTACGTCTGGCAGGATTACGATCTCTGCCCGATATTTCCGCACCTAAATAAGTTCCTGAACTTTTGGCTGGAAAAGCTCGAAGGCCCGCTGCACTCGGTCACCGTGGCGCATGCGCGCTTGATCAAGCCGGCCGAAATTCGCGCAGTCGACGGCGAATTTAGGTTGCACTGAATTTCTGCACACCACGCTAACGCGGTGCGCTGCGCGGGACCTTGATAGCTTTCAAAGGTCGCCACCGGGTGTTTGTTACGACAGCGGCGGACGTCTGTGGTCCGCAGCATCGCGGCCGTAGCCGCGAACTTCGCTACCGCCAGCAACAGTGGGCGGCCCCGCTATCGCTGATCCAGATCAAATTGCCGCTCGCGCATTGGTGACATTCTGACTCTTAATTTGAGGCGAGCACGCTCTCTTTCGCGCGACGCTCTCCAGTCGACCAGCCATTGCCTGAAACAGCATGGCAAAGCTCGGCTTCCGATGTCGCTGCACCTGTAGCACCGTAGAGAGCAGCAGCCGAAAAGCCTCGGCATAATAAGAGTCCCGCTCCGACAGAGAGAGCGGTCGCACATAAGAGTGGTAAGCCTGAAGAAAACCATATGCCGCCGTAGCCTGAACCCAGTTCAAAAGCTCAGGGTCATTGGCGCAGTAGGCTTCGCCCGACGGTGTCGTGCCTACGACCATATCGTGCATGCGCCGAACGCCGGCGATCATGGCCTCGGCCGTGCTGCCGGCACCGTAGACCGTCACCATGGCGGCGAACCCTGTCCGGCGCAATCGTCGGATCGGATCTCCACGGAAATTCGCGTGGTCCCACACACCCGTGTTGGCTGAGGCGCATGCCGATCACAATGCGGAAACCTCGCCTCTTGCAGTCGCGGTAGCGTTTTCACCGTTGAGCCGTAGTCTGATCGGGCATGCCTAAATCAATAGGCTCGACCCCACGGAGGGCCGCCAATCAACGCGATCGGTCGTGCCCGGACCATCTTCGGGTGACATCGTCACGGGGCCTTCGGCCCTATGCGTGAGGCTGTCACGGCGGGCCACCTATCACGCGATAAATGCCGTGACGCTGTCACAGTCAGCCCGGCGCCCGTTCTTGGTCCGGGATCCGGCCGGCCCGCTATGCGTTTGAGCGCCCGGTCCCCTGGGGGGCCTCGACATCCTCCCCAGGACTTGCACTACAACGAAAATCGCCATCGCCAATGCCTTCGAGGATGAGGGCTACCTATTCCGTC
>JASHXX010000364.1 GCA_030043335.1 Xanthobacteraceae bacterium | reverse complement strand
TCGACCTTGAGCCCGAGCGCCTGCACGCCTTTGCCGTTGACCTCCGCCGCGGTCTCACGCACGCCGGCCTCGTTGATATCGGCGCAAACCACATTGGCGGCTTCGCGGGCGAAGATGAGCGCGGTGGCGCGGCCGATGCCGCACGCGGCGACGGTGATGACGATGGTCTTGCCGGCGAAATAATCCAGGGTCTTCGGCATTTGCTGCTGTCCTCATCACTCGCCCGGCGCAGTTTGCCGGGCGACGCTACCCGCTACAATCGGGGCTTGGCGGCGACGACGCGCGCAAGCTGCGCCAGCGCCGGCGCGATGACCTGGCGGGGAAAGCCGGTGAAGCCGAGCAGGAAGCCCTGGCGCGGCGGCGCCTTCAGATACATGCGCGAGAGCGCGCGCACGATGATGCCGCGTTCGCGCAGCGCCGCTTCGAGTACGACGTCGGAGAGGCCGTCGCCAAGATAGGCGACGAGATGCATGCCCTGCTCGGGTGCGGTGACGGCGATGCGCGTCCCGAGCCGGCGCTGCAACTCGCCGACGACGAGGTCGCGCTGGTCGCGATAGAGGAGACGCATGCGGCGGATATGCGCGGCGAAATAGCCTTGGCGCATGAACTCGGCGACCAAAGCTTGCGACAGCGTCGGCGCCTGGCGGTCGAGGAGAAAGCGCGCGCCGGCGAAGCTTTGCACCAGCGGCGGCGGCACCACGACGTAGCCGAGCCGCAACCCCGGAAACAGCACCTTGTTGAAGGTGCCGACATAGATCACTCGCTCTGCCTCATCGAGGCCCTGCAGCGCGGCGATCGGGCGGCCGGCATAGCGGTATTCGCTGTGGTAGTCATCCTCGACGATCCAGCTCCCGGTCTCGCGGGTCCAGGCCAGAAGCTCGAGCCGCCGGTTCATCGCCAGCATGATGCCGAGCGGATATTGGTGCGACGGCGTGATGAACGCGGCGCGCGCCTTCGGGGCCGTGCGTAGGCCGGCGCGCACGTTGAGACCCTGCGCGTCAACCGCGACCGCGCGGATCTCCATACCGGCCGCGGCCAGTGCGCGGCGGGTCATCGGATAGCCCGGATCCTCGATCCAGACCTCATCGCCCGGCGAAAGCAGCACGCGCGTTGCAATATCGATCGCATGCTGCGTGCCCGAGGTGATGATGATCTGCTCGGGCGTTGCGCGCACGCCGCGCGCCGCGCCGAGATAGTCGCAGACGGCGCGGCGCAGCGCGATGAGGCCGCGCGCGTCGGCATAGCCGCGGTGGATCGGATCGAAGCGACGGAACAGCTCCTGGCTGAGCTTGCGCCAGAGCTCGATGGTGCGCGTGTCGATCAGAACCCTGGCGTTGGTGAACGGCCGGTCCTCGTCTTCGACCGCGACCGCGCCGAGCGCGGCGAAGGCGCGCGCCTGCGGCGACAGCGGCGGCGAGACGCTCGCCGGCGGTCTGCGCCCTGCCGGGCGGCGCTCGACCGGCTCCGGCAGGTCGGCGCTGATATAGGTGCCGGAACCGACGCGGCCGGACACGTAACCTTCGGCGAGAAGCTGCTCGTAGGCGGCAATGACGGAGCTGCGCGCGATGCTGAGTTCGGCCGCGAGCACGCGCGTCGAGGGAAGTTTGGCGCCGGGTGCAAGCCGCTGCCCGAGGATCGCGCCGCGCATCTGCAGATAGACCTGGCGGAAGATCGGCGTTGCGCCGTTGCGTTCGACCGCGAAAGCGCACAGCGCCGCCCAGCCGGCCTTCGCGCCGGTCTTGCCGGACTTGGCGCCGATCTTGGCACGGGCTTCGGCGCCCGCTTGGGCGCCGCGCGCGACGCGGTTGGGCGGGGGAGGGGCGCGCAAAGTGGTCTGTCTCATCGCGGCAAAGTGGACTTCGAATCGGACCACTTCCCAGGCTAGTCTCCCGCCGTTCAAAGGACAAGCGCCGAGAAGAGACGATGACCAAACAGTTCAAGCCGCCGGCGGGCGCGCGCACGCAGATCCGCCGCCAGGCCTATGCCCACTACGACCGGGCGAGCGTCGACACCATTCTCGACGCCTGTCTCCTTGCTCATGTCGGCTATGTCGTCGACGGCGCGCCCTATGTCACGCCGACCGCCTATTGGCGGGAAGGCGACCGGCTGTACTGGCACGGCGCCGCGGCGAGCCGGCTGTTTCGCGATGGGGCCGCGCCGCTGCCGGTCTGCGTCGCCGTCAGCCACATCGACGGCCTGGTGCTGGCGCGCTGCAGCTTCAAGCACACGCTGCTCTATCGTTCGGTCATGGCGTTCGGTCATGCTGCGCCGATCGGCGATCCGGCGGAAAAGCGCCGCGTGCTCGACCGCTTCATCGACCGGCTTTACGCGGGCCGTTCGCGCGAGTTGCGTGCGATCAGCGCCGAAGAGCTCGCCGCCACGTCGGTGATGGCGATGGTGATCGAGGAGGCGACGGCGAAAATCTCTTCGCCGCAGGCGCGCGGCGGCGGCGTCGGCGTCATCGACAAGTCGACCGACTATGAGGCCCTCGTCTGGGCCGGAGTGATTCCGATTGCAAGCATCACCGGCGCGATTGCGGCCGATACCCGGCTCAAGGTCGATCCGGCGCCGCCGCCCAATGTCGCGGCTTACGCCGAGGGCGCACGCTTCGACATGGTGCTGCGCCATATGGCGGCGCGGCAGGAGGAGGGCACCGCGCCGGTTGCACCGACTGGAGCGGCGGCGATGGTCGAATGAGTGCGTTGGGACCACCCGGCCGTCCGCGTCGCGCGTATCGAAGGCCGGCTTCCCGACGGCAGAAAGATCGCGATAAGGTCGACTCGCATTGCTGCACGAGGAGCCGACCGCATGAGCCCCCACGCACCGATCGAGTATCGCGACGCCCCGGCCAGGGTGCGCGCCGTGTTCGACGACATCAAGCGCACGCGCCAGGTCGAGGACGTCAACAATTTCTGGAAGTATCTCGCCCATGATCCGGCGACGCTCAAGCGCACCTGGGCGAGCCTTAAGGCGATCATGGCGCCGGGCGCACTCGATGCGCTGACCAAAGAGATGATCTACCTCGCGGTAAGCGTGACCAATGGCTGCGGCTATTGCATCGCCAGCCACAGCGCGGCGGCGCGCAAGGCCGGCATGGACGAGGCGATGTTCGGCGAGCTCATGGCTGTGGTCGGCATGGCCAATGAGACCAACCGGCTGGCCAACGGCTATCGCGTGCCGATCGATCCAGCGTTCGAGCGTTAGGAGCATGATCCGGAAAAAACGGAAGCCGGTTTTTCCGAACAGCGTCATGCTCGGCCAAAATTCGACAGCCCCGAGCGGCTGTCCGCCGCGAACCGGAGGCCGCCAGTCGCCGCGGCGAGTAGATCCACGCCAGTCGCTGGCAGAGATCAGCCACCCAATTCGACGAGACGGGCGGCAGCGCGCTCTTCAAAAAGTATTGCGCCTTGTCGTCGCGCGTCGTCTCGCGCTGTCGTGAATGCCTGCCGCGCTTCGGCCTGGTTGCGACGGTTGAGCGCCAGCAGACACTCTCCGCGCAGACGATCGAGTTCCGGCAGGTAAAAGCCAACTCCGGGCTCTTCTACTGCCGCTATCGCGCGGTCAAGGTGAGTGAGGGCATCCGCCGGCCGACGCGCGGCCAGCAGAACCTCCGCCGCCAAGCCCACAAAATATTGCGGTAGGGGGCCGGTGGCAGTCGCATTACCAATTTCGGCATCGACAATTCGCGCCGCGTCGGCCACGCCGGCACCGACTGCGGTGGCCCATGCGGTGAGTATTAAGCTGCCGGCACGGTACGGCAAGAGTCCGAATTTCTGCGCGAGCCCCACGGCGCGATCAGCGGCCGAGAATGTGGCGTCACGATCGCCTATCAGTTGAAGGCTTATGCCGAGGTTGTGGAACGCATGCCCGAGGCTATTTGGATGGTCCAGTACTTCGGCAAGAGCGGTTGCCGATGCGCCGCTCGCTTGTGCTTGCTCGCGGTCACCAGATTCCTGTAACGCGATGGCGCGGCACACGTGCGCGCAGACACCGGGGTCGTGGCCGCCGAAGGCCGGACCAAGATGGCGGTGGACGGTCATGTCATAAGTCTCGACGCCAACACGGCTGTTGTCCAAACTCGTCGCGACCTCACCGCGGAACAATGCGGTCGACCAGCGGCAATGGTACGCCTCGAGCAACTGATCTCCGTCGCCAGAACGCCGTGCAAGCGTTACCAGTTCGTTTGCCCGGTCTCGTGCTAAAGCGGTCTTGCGCCTAACGTTGGCGTTGAGCCACAGACCCCACTTAGCCTTAAAGACAGCGGAACGGTCATCCAGCGCTTCGCCAATCTCGGCCGCGCAGCGGCAGGCATCCTCAACCTCCGTGCTGCCCATGCCGCGCGCCACCATTAATGCCGGCCCGAGCTTGACCAGAAAATCCAATTGGCGACGGATTCGGTCACCGGCTTGCGGAAGCGCCTCGGCCAATTTTAGACCTGTCGAGAAATGCGCAATTGCCTCCTTTTAGGCGGACCGGCTCACCGCCCGATCGCCGGCGCGCATACGATAATCGCAGGCGCGGTCGGCCAACCCGGCTTCCCCGAAATGATAGGGCAAGCATTTCAGGCTCAGTCGCCGCCAACTCCGAAAATTGCTCTTCCAGTACGCGGGCAACGCGCTCGTGCCATTCGCGCCGTCGGCCCAAGAGCAAACTCTCATAGGCGATGTCCCGCACCAGCACATGCTTGAAACTAAAGCTGCGCTCCAAGCCACGTCCCTCGGGAAAGACGATTCCGGCGGCACTGAGCTTGACTAAAGCAGCCTCAATCACGGCGTCGTCGCTCGGGCCGATCGCGGCAAGCAGATCAAAGGTGAAGTGCCGGCCGAGCACCGACGCGATCTGGGCGACCTCGCGCGCCTCGCCCAGGCGATCGAGCCGGGCCATCAGCGAATCCTTGAGCGTGGCTGGCACTGCGGCGTCCTCCTCGCCAGCGGATTCCAGGATGGTCTTTGTCAATTCCTCAACGAAAAGCGGAACCCCGTCGGTCTTGGCAACGATGGCGTCGATCGTTTCGGCCGACAGATCGTGCGAGGCGGCGATGCCGGATGCCAACTCGGCGCTTTCCGCGCGGCCGAGGCGGCTAAGCGTGAGCAGCGTTGAATGTTGCCGCGCCTGCCATGGCGCCAGGAACTCCGGTCTTGCGGTCACAACTGCGAGCAGCCGTGCCGCGCCGATGCTGTCGATCAGCCGCGTCATCAACTCGAGCGTGGTCGCGTCGATCCAGTGAGCGTCCTCCAAGACCAGAAGCACTGGATCAGTCTCGCCGAGACGGACGATCTCATCAACCAGGAGCGATAGGATAGCTGCCTTGCGCTGCGCAGGTACAGTTGACACCGGTGCCGTTCCCTCCGGGGAAGGGATAGACAACAGTTCCGCAAGCAGCGGAATCGCGATCGGGTCCGACGCCACGCGGCGCGCGAACAAGCCGCGAAGTTTCTCGATTCGTGCGCTCGGCGAATCCGCGGCAACAAACCGTGCGGCGCGCTCCAAATGCTGGATTAGGGGATAGAGCGCGCTATCGCTGTAGTAGGGCGAGCATTGCAAATAAACTCGCGTATGCGGTTCGCCACAAAGCGCTTCCTGGAGCGCCTCGATCAAGCGGGATTTGCCGATGCCGGGCTCGCCAATCACGGTGACGATTTGGCCTTCGCCGAAACGTGCCAGGCGCCAGCGGTCAAGCGTCAGACCCATCTCGTGGGCTCGCCCGATGAGGGGCAGACGGGCGCGTGTGCGGATGGCAGCGAAGCGGCTTTCGACGGCTGCTTCACCGCGTACGCGCCAGGCCGGTACGGGACGCGCAAATCCTTTCAAATCGTGCTCGCCGGTGGCTTCCAGCTCGAACAGGCTGCCCAGCAAATTCCGCGTCGTCTCGCTGACGAGAATAGTGTCAGGCGCGGCGAGCGCTTGAAGCCGGGCGGCGAGATTGGGGGTCTCGCCGACAATGGTGCGCTCCTGCGCAAAGCCGGAGCCGACAATCTCGCCGACAACGACGACCCCGGTCGCGATGCCGATCCGCGTCCGCAAGCGCATCCCGTCTGGACGCTCAATAGAGCCGACTTCTGCCGCGATGGCGAGAGCGGCGCGGACGCCACGTTCGGCCGCATCTTCAAACGCGCGAGGGAACCCAAAATAGGCCAAGACTCCGTCGCCCAAGAATTTGGCGACGAAACCTCCGAACCGGCCGATCGCACCGGCACACACATCCTGATAGCGCCGTATCAGCACGCTCAAAAGCTCGGGGTCAACGCTGCCGGCCATTTCCGTGGAGCCGACCAAGTCGCAAAACAGAACCGTGACTTGGCGGCGTTCGGCGGATCCATCGGCCGCCGGCTCAGGCCGGCCGCCGGTCTCTGGCGTCGTTTGGATCGCGCCGCCAAGCTGAGAAATCGACGCGAGCATCTTCCGCCGATGACCAAGCGAGACGCCAAGCTCCTTTAGGTCCTGCTCGGTCAGATAGGGGAGGACCGAGCAATCGATGTCGTTCTCGGCAAAGCGTCGCACGTACTCGGACATGCCAAGCTTTGCGAGCCAATCTGAAATCTGCTGCATCGGCGGCCCCTGCGGATTTACATCGCCCGAACTTGTGGACCGACGGAAAGGTTGTGGAATACGCGCCGGGACAGAGATTAGTCGACCGGGTGCCAAGACTCCATGTCTGCCTGGGCGCTTGCGCAATTGTTCGGGATAAGAATCCCGAAGCAATCAAACCTGAAACTCCTTACAAGCCCATTTTCGGGAGGGCTCGCTCTGTTCGGGCTTGGGGAACATGCAGCTCACCAAGCCCG
>JASHXX010000363.1 GCA_030043335.1 Xanthobacteraceae bacterium | reverse complement strand
GCCTTGGCGTTGAGGGTATCGAAGATCGTCTCGATCAGCAGCACGTCGGCGCCGCCGTCGATCAGTCCGCGCACCTGTTCGCCATAGGCGAGGCGCAGCTCGTCGAAGGTGACGGAGCGGAAGCTCGGATTGAGCACGTCGGGCGAGATCGAAGCGGTGCGGTTGGTCGGCCCGACCGCGCCGGCGACGAAACGCGGCCGGCCGTCCTCATCCTCTGCGATGCGCGCGGCCTCACGCGCGAGCCGCGCGCCCTCAAAGTTCAATTCGTGGGCGATCTCCGCCATGCCGTAGTCGGCCTGGGCGATGCGGGTCGACGAGAAGGTGTTGGTCGAGACGATGTCGGCGCCGGCGCGGAAATAGGCGAGGTGAATCGCGCCCACGGCGTCGGGGCGGCTGAGATTGAGGAGGTCATTGTTGCCGCGCACCTCGCGGTTCCAGGCGTCGAAGCGGGCGCCACGATAGCCCTCCTCATCGAGCCCGAGCGCCTGGATCATCGTTCCCATGGCGCCGTCGAGCACGAGGATGCGCTCGGTTGCGAGCCGCCGCAGCGCTGTTTCCGATGTTGCCTTCATCGGCTAAGCCCCCTTCGCCTCGACCCTCTCCCCGGCGGGGGCAGGGGGTGCGTCACGCTCCGGCCGCGGAAGCTGACTTCGCTCCTTGTCTGGCCGCAGCCCGAGCAAGTGGCAGATCGCGTAGACCAGATCGGCGCGGTTCATGGTGTAGAAGTGAAAATCGGCCACTCCGTGATCGACGAGATCGAGGACCTGCTCGGCGGCGACGGCGGCGGCGATCAGCTTGCGGGTCGCGGCATCGTCTTCGAGCCCGTCGAAACGCTCGGCGAGCCAATCGGGCACGGTCGCACCGGCGCGCGCGGCGAAATTTCTCGCCTGCTTGAAGTTCTGCACCGGCAGGATGCCGGGGACGATCGGGATCTCGATGCCGCGCGAACGCGCGCGGTCGAGATAGCGGAAATAGAGACTGTTCTCGAAAAAGAACTGGGTGATCGCGCGCGCCGCACCGGCATCGACCTTGGCCTTGAGCATGTCGATGTCGGCGACGACCGACGGGCTGTCGGGATGCTTTTCCGGATAGGCGGAAACCGAGACCTCGATGTCGGCCTGGCGCTTGATGCCGGCGACGAGATCGGCGGCGTTTTGATAGCCGCCGGGATGCGGCGAGAAGCGCTCGCCGATGCCGCCTACCGGATCGCCGCGCAGCGCTACGATGTGACGCACGCCCGCCTGCGCATAGGCGGCGATCACCGCATCGACTTCCGCGCGGGTCGCGGCGACGCAGGTCAGGTGCGCCGCCGGCGTCAGCATCGTCTCGGCGAGGATGCGCTTGACCGTCGTATGGGTGCGCTCGCGAGTCGAGCCGCCGGCGCCGTAGGTGACCGACACGAAATTCGGCTGCAGCGGGGCGAGCCGCCCGATCGCTTCCCACAGCGACTGTTCCATCTCGGCGGTCTTGGGCGGAAAGAACTCGAACGAGACGCGGATGCCGCGCGAGGCGGCGGTGCCGATGAAACGGCTTGGCCGGGCGGCGCCCATCACGCCACCTCGCGCGTTGCCGGTGCGGCGAGTGCGATGCGGGGATCGCGCGCGAGCCAGAGCGAGACCGCGATCTTAGCCTCGGGCCCCGGCGGCAGCGTCTGCTGGCGCACCAGGTCGAGACCGGCGGCCTCGAGCCATTGTGTCACCGTCTCGGCGGCGAAGCCGAGCCGGCGATGGGCGTGATCATCGCGCAGGAATTCGAGGTCGTGCGGCGCGAAGTCGACGACCAGGAGCCGTCCGCCCGGCCGCAGCACGCGCGCCGCCTCGCGCAGGGCGCGGGCGCTGTCATCGAGGAAGTGCAGCACCTGGTGGATGATGACGACGTCGAAGGAATCGCGCGGCAAGGCGAGGTCGTAGATGTCGCCTTGGCGGACACTGCAGTTTTTGATTCCGGCGCGGTCGAGGCGGGCTCGGGCGACCGCGAGCATATCCAGCGACAGGTCAAGCCCGAGGCCGCGCTCGATGTCGCTTGCGAACAGTTCCAGCATGCGGCCGGTACCGGTGCCGAGATCAAGGAGCGAGCGGATCGGCTGATCGCCAAGCGCGGTGCGGATCGCCGCCTCAACCGCCGCGTCGGCGACGTGCAGCTTGCGGATGCGGTCCCATTCGGCGGCGTGGCGCCGGAAGTAGTTCTGCGCCGCGGCGGCCCGCGCGGCGCGCACGGCAGCAAGCCGCTCGCGGTCGCGGACGATGACCGGATCGTTGGGGTCGAGCCGTGCGATCAGGGCGCGCGCGATGTCGCCAGCATTGCCGCGCTCGGCGAGGCGGAAGAACGCCCATGACCCTTCGCGATAGCGCTCGACCAGCCCGGCCTCGGCCAGGAGGCGAAGATGACGGGAAAGGCGCGGCTGCGACTGCCGCAGGATCGCAGTCAGGTCGGAGACGGTCAGTTCGGCTTCGGCGATCAGCAAAAGGAGGCGCAGCCGCGTGGCTTCGCCCGCCGCCTTGAGCGTGGTCGTGAGCGCGGGAAAGGTGAGCAGCGCGCCATCTATACCGGTCATGCCCTGCAGCATGACATAAACATATCTTTATACCGTTAATTTTGCAAGCTTCCGATGGGACCGCTCCCACCCTAGGGCCTGTTGGGAGCGTCCGGCGGGGTCTGTCTCGATGCACTGGCGGCTGCCGCAACCGCGTGCAACCCTCCGCCAGCATGAGCAAGACACAAACGGACAGCGATCCAGGCGGCCTGCGGGAAGGCGAGGTCGCGGTCGCGCTGCCGCCGCGTTTCGACGCTTCGCTCTACTATATTGGGCGCATCCGTACGCCCTGGAAGCAGCGCGAGGATTGCCCGAAAAACCCGCGTGAA
>JASHXX010000362.1 GCA_030043335.1 Xanthobacteraceae bacterium | reverse complement strand
GCGATGGCGGCAATTCCGTCCAGCGCGCCGCGCAGAATGATGGCAAGAAAGCGTGGATCGCGCCCCTCGGCATGGGCCAGCTTCGGCAGATACGCCCACGCGAACAGCGTGCCCGAAGCGAGCAGCATTTCCCGGCGCGAGGGGGCATGCAACGCGGTCATTCTCATCTCCGCAGATACTCCGGCGCCATCATCAGCAGCGCCAGCGCTTGGGTGCGGCTTTCGGCCCGCGCGACGGTGTCGCGGGTCTCGCGCGAGGCGAGCGGCCCAAGCGCGCTGTCGATCAGGGCGAACGGATCGGTCTGCGGCGGCAGCCGCTGTGCCGCCTCGCTGGCAATATCAAGCCGCTGCGGCACGCCGTCGATCCACGCCGCCTCGGTATCGGGATAACCATTGGGCGCCGGCGGCCGCCACAGCGGCTCGCCGAGCAAGGCCTGTGCGCCCATCACCCGGCCGACAATGCTCGGATGCACGCCCGTGCTGTGCAGGATACCGGCGATCCATTCCGAGGGGCGCTTGAGCTTGGTGCGTTGCGGCGTCCAGCTCTCGTCCGCCAAGATCAGCGCTTCGGCGACCCGCTTGAGATCGCCGTCCGTATCCTTGAATGTCCGTTCCAGTGTGGCGACCAGCGTCGGCGGCGGCTCATCGGCGACGAAATGGCGCGCCAGTTTTTTGGCGACGTGCTGCGCGGTCGCCGGATGGCGCGCCAGATCGGCGAGCACGGCGCGGCCCTGCTCGACGCCGCCGTCGGCATACCGCCTGCCGAGTACGAGCTGCTCGCCGGGCTCGTGCAGCCGCTTGACGAACACGAATTCGCCGCCGTGGTTGGGTTCGCCCAGTGCAACCCAGGTCCAGCCGGTCAGCACGTTGGCGAAGCTGGTGACATCGGCCTGCGAATAGCCGCTGCGCACCCCGAGCGTATGCAGCTCGAGAATCTCGCGAGCGAGATTTTCGTTGAGACCCTTGTCGCGATTGATGCCGGCGACGGAATTCGCGCCCATCGATTCGACGTTGTCGAGATAGACCAGCATGGCCGGATGGCTTTCGGCCGCGATCAGCATGTCGGTGAAGCGGCCGAGCACGTGCGGGCGAATCCCCTCGCGCTCATAGGCGCCCGCCATCGATGCGATCTTGTCGGTCGAAATGCAGAAATGATTCGACCAGAACCATACCAGCCGCTCGACGAAACCGATCTCGGCGTCGACAGCGGCGTCGTAGCGCACCTTGGCTTCGTTTTGCACCAGCAAAGCCGGCAACTGCGGCTGCTTTGCCGCAACCTTGTCGTCCGGCTGCGCCGCCGCGGAGGCCGCGCCTGCCGCGGCATCGGCAACGTCCGACATGCCGGTCGCCGCGCGCCTGGCTTCGGCTTCCTTCTTGGTGCGCTCCGCGAGCTTTGTTTTCGCCTGCTGCTCGGCGCGGAACTCGAACACGGCGCGAGCCGCCTCGCCGCTCGAGGGCAGGTCCGCAGCCGCCCCGCGGCCGGCTTGCGGCCGCTCCAAATCGGCGAGTATCGCACCGCGCGGGTCGCCGGCGAACGCGGCAATCTGGTCGCGCACCGGTCCGAAACCGAACCGATGCAGGGCAAGCGCTGCCGCTTCCTTTCCCCGGGCCGTCACAGCAGATCCTCCGCCGCTGGCGTAGTCGAGCAATTTATTGTGGCGAAACTTACTTTGGAAATGCCGGAACCGCGCTGAGTTCCTTACAAATTGTTCATCACCGCCGGCGGCGACGTTGTGTTGTCTGGCTCTCGCTGGCTTGCGGTCAGGTATAGCGCCTCGTAAGTATCGGGGGAGGCGAGCACCTCCTCGGAGCCGTCATGGCCGTTGTCATCGATACTGTGCCGGGCCAAGCCCGGCCGCCGCGCCATCCGGAAAAGGCGCATCGGCCCGATAAGCCTTCGCTGCGCAAGCCCGATTGGATCCGCGTCAAGGCGCCGGTCTCGCCGGGCTATGCCGAGACGCGGCGAATCGTGCGCGAGAACGGCTTGCACACGGTGTGCGAGGAGGCCGGCTGCCCGAATATCGGCGAGTGCTGGGAACAGAAGCACGCCACCTTCATGATCATGGGCGACACCTGCACGCGGGCTTGCGCGTTCTGCAACGTCAAGACCGGGTTGCCCGGCGCGCTCGATGCAGCCGAGCCGGCGCATGTCGCGGCGGCGACCGAAAAACTCGGCCTCGCCCATGTCGTCGTCACGTCGGTCGATCGCGACGATCTCGCCGACGGCGGCGCGGCGCATTTCGCCGCGGTGATCGGCGCGATCCGCGCGCGCTGCCCCAACGCCACCATCGAGGTGCTGACGCCGGATTTTCTGCGCAAGGACGGCGCGGCGGAGATCGTGGTTGCGGCGCGGCCCGATGTCTTCAACCACAATCTCGAGACGGTGCCGTCCAAATACCTTTCGGTGCGTCCTGGGGCGCGCTACTTCGCCTCGATCCGGCTCTTGCAGCGGGCGAAGGAGCTTGACCCGCGCCTCTTCACCAAATCCGGAATCATGGTCGGGCTCGGCGAGGAGCGCGGCGAAGTGCTGCAGGTGATGGACGATCTGCGCTCAGCCGACGTCGATTTTCTGACCATCGGCCAATATCTGCAGCCGTCGCCCAAGCATCATCCGGTAGCGCGGTTCGTGCCGCCTGAGGAGTTCAAGGCGCTGGCGGCGATCGCCCGTGCCAAGGGATTCCTGATGGTGTCGGCGAGCCCGCTGACCCGCTCCTCGCATCATGCCGGCGCCGACTTCGCCCGGCTCAAGGCGCTGCGGGCGGCGCGTTGATCGAATGCCGCAATTGTCGACCACGCGGCGGGTGTGTCACGCCGCGTCCGATATGTTCGACCTTGTCGCCGACGTCGAGCGCTACCCCGAATTCGTGCCGCTGTGCCAGTCGCTCACGGTGCGCAAGCGGACAAAGGAGGGCGCTAAGGAGGTGATCGTCGCCGACATGACGATCGCCTACAAGCTCATTCGCGAGACCTTCACCAGCCGGGTGACGCTCGACCGGCCGAACATGGAAATCCTGGTCCAATATCTCGAAGGCCCGTTCCGCCAGCTCAACAACCGCTGGCGATTCCGCGCCGTCGAGGCCCGGCTCTGCGACGTCGATTTTTTCATCGCTTATGAGTTTCGCAGCCGCACCCTCGGCATGCTGATGGGCGCCGTGTTCGACGCGGCCTTTCGCCGCTTCGCCGGGGCGTTCGAGCGCCGCGCCGATGAGGTCTACGGCGCCAAACCCGCATAGCGCCGGGCCGGGCCGCTTTTTTCATTGCGGCTTCAGGCACCTGATCTGCTAAATCTTGCCGGGGCACGGGTCGCCTGGGAGGGCATGATGCCAGGGTCGCGCAAGGTGCGCATGGGCAAGCAAACCCGCCTGTTGGACGATTTCTTCAAGGTTGATGAAGTCTACGTCTCGCACCAGCAGCTCGACGGCAAGATGAGCGAGGAGCAGCGCCGCCTCGTTTTTGAGCGCGGTGATGCGGTTGCGGTGCTGCTCTACAACCCCGAAACCAATGACGTCATTATCGTCAATCAGTTCAAGTACCCGAGCCTGGTCGGTCGGCGGCGCGACAATCCGGCGACGACCGACGGCTGGATCACGGAAACCGTCGCCGGAATGATCGACGGCGAGGAGACGCCCGAGGAAGCCGTCATTCGCGAAACCCGCGAGGAAACCGGCTACAAGATCCGGAAGCCCGAGCTGATTGGCAAATTCTTTTCCTCGCCCGGCGGCACCTCCGAACGCATTTTTCTATTTTTTGCCGAGGTCACCGAAGCGGATCGGGTCTCCGAGGGCGGCGGTTTGCCCGGCGAGGACGTCGGCATAGTACGAAAGCCGGCGCATGAATTGATCGAGCAACTGGAAGCGCGGCAGATCGAGGATCCCAAGCTCGCAATCGCCGCTTCCTGGCTGCGGGGTCACATTCAGAGGATGAGCGGGCTCGCGCCGAGGACTGTCGCCTTCGCGCTCAAGGATAAGCCCGACCGGATCGTAGGCTACAAGACCGGCACCATCGAGGATGTCCGGGGTGTCGACGTGTGGGTCAATTCCGAGAACACCGACATGATGATGGATCGGTTTATCGGCAAAACGATTTCGGCGAGAATTCGGTATCACGGCGCCAACAAGGAGGGTGATACCGTCCTCGACGATACCATCCAGGAGAGTCTGCGTAACGCGCTCGGCGAGCGCGCGCATGTCAAAATCGGAACCGTGCTGGTGACCGAGGCCGGCATGCTGCGGACCGCGCCGCATAATGTCGAGCGGATATTCCATGTGGCGACGGTCGAGGGCGGGCCGGGTGCGGGCGTCAAGGCCGATCTGGAAAAGCTCAAGCTGTGCGTTGAACGGGTCTTGCTGAGAGTCGATCAGGAAAACCGCGGCTTACGGCGGATTCTCTTCAAGAATTTCCTGACCTCGATCGTCTTCCCGATGATCGGCGCGGGGGACGGCGGCCTTTCGATCGAAAGGGTGGCGGACAACATCATTCCCGTAGCGATCCATTTTCTTCGCAACAACCCGGATTCAAAATTGCATGAAATCTACTTTCTGGCTTTCAAGTCGCGCGACCGCAGCGCCTGCCATCGGGCGCTGGAGTCGTTTAGCGGGGAAGGGGGAGTGCTGACGCGATCGGAGCGCCGCTAGATGACGACTTATGAGGATCTGGCGTCCAAGTCGCGCGAGTTTGGTCCGCTTCTGCAGCGCCGGTTCTGGCGACCGTTGCGCAGCGCGATGCAGATATTTCACGTACTGCCGCTGGCGGCCGCCGCGGCCGTATTCGTTTTTCTCGCCACCGACGCGCAATTTCGCGAAATATACATCAGCTATCTGGAAACCCCGGATGGCGGCCATGTGAAGTCGTGGCTCTTCAGCCTTGCCGCGGCGGCGATCGCGATGGCCTTGGTGGGGGCGGTGCTGAGCGAAGCGCATATCGCGCTCAGCACCATGCGGATCAACGTCATTTATTCCAGCTATTCGAATCCCGAGGCGAATTCGCTGTTGCGGAGGACGCAAAGCGCGGCGGCCTTTTTTCTGGCGTTTGTCCCCTGGCTCGGCGTGACCGTGGGGTTGTTCGGCGCGAGGAACTTCGTAGCGGAGAGGTATTGCAAGCTGTTGCGCGAAATGGATCCGGCGCTCCTGCATGAAAAGCAGCATCTGATGGTGCCTGGAGGCTGGCCGATCGCCGCCGCGATCCTCCTCCTCGGCGCCGCGGTTGCCGCCTTCGCTTGCGCCGAGCAGAAAGCGCGAGTCGCGCAGCGCGCGATCGCGCTGTTGACCCCGGTGATCGCGCTCGTGCTGTTTCTGATGTTCACTGACTGGCTCACGTCCGCCGTCCCAGGTCTGTGGTGGTATCTGGGCCTTACGATATTGGCCACCGCGCTCTATTTTGCCGTCTATCGATCGCTATATCGGCGACAACGTTGGCCCGTTTTCTACCGCTCGCGCAAAGACACTGGCGATAAATCGGAGATTGCGCCGGCGATCGATCCGGGCAAGCATCGCCTCGAATACTTCGTCGCGCGAACGTTTTGGTTCATTGCTGCGCGGCCGGAATTCTCGACCGGTTTCGGCGCCAGCACGCGCAGGCGGCTGCAGCTCGTTGCCTGGGCATTCGCGCCATGGCTGCTCTTCGCCCTCTATTTTGCGATCGTGCCTTATGTGACCGCCTCGACGCAGAGTTCCGACCACTGGGATCAATTCCAGGATCAGTCTTTGTGTCCGGTCGCCGCAACGCATATTCCGGTGCCCGGCCATTGGACGATCTTTCCTCTGGTGATGTGCTGCACGTTGGCTTTGGGTCTGCTGTCCGGGCTCCTGCTCAACGGGCTGGCCGAGCGCCAGAAGTTGCGCCGGCGCGCGATCATCGGCATCGTCTTGGCCTTTGCGGCGGCGGCGGTCTTTGCTTCGCATCGATTTGATGCCGACCATATCGTCACCGTCTATCGGGCCGTCGGACCGCTCGGTACCGCAGTGTTTCAGCTGGTTTTCCTGATCTCGACGCTCGCTCTCCTGGCATGGCTGTCGCAGCGATCGGGTTTTCCTGTGCTCGCGCTGGTGATCCTGGCGGTCTTCCTATCCGTGATATTCCCGAGCTACGCGGGGCTGGTAGCGGTCGCGCTTGGCGTCGTTTGCGTCTTGCTCGCTGGCATCGCGTTCATGTCCGGTCTTCGCGAGGTTGGCGCCTTCGCGCTGATCCTTCCGCTTCTCGGGGTGATCCAGTGGCATCAATTGTATCAATTAAAGGCCCGCACCACGGCGTCGAATGAGCCGACTCAATCCGAGCTCGATCTGAAAACGGTCAAGGTGCAGTATGAATGCTGGCTGCGACAACGGGCAATTCCGGTTCAAGATCCGGTCATCGATCGGTTGAACGCGGAAGCCTGTCCGATCGGCGCGCCGTGGCCGCAAAATCCGCTGGCGCGCCGCGCCTCCGCCCAGCAGAAATATCCGGTCTTCATTGTTGCTGCGGAAGGCGGCGGTATTTATGCGGCAAGTGCCGCATCGATGTTTCTTGGCAGATTGCAGCAGGACGCCCGCCACTTCTCCGAGCATGTATTTGCGGTAAGCGGCGTCTCCGGCGGCGCGATCGGATCGACGGTTTTCCAGGCTTTGGACAGCGTCTCTGCTGCACCCCTCGGGTCGGCGGCGCAAAAGAGCCTGACCGACAAGGCCAAGGAAATCATGGAAGACGATCACTTTTCGCCGGTGGTCGGATCGATCTTTCCCGAAATTCTGGGAGCGCCCACCGGCCGCGCCGAGACGCTCGTTGCCAGCTTCAAGCGTTCCACGGAAGAGCGCGACAGCGACGCCGGCCGGGCGCTCGCCGCGCCGTTCTCGCGACATTGGACGCTGAAAAGCGCGGCGCCGGCTCTGGTTCTCAACTCTACCTGGGTGGAAACCGGATTTCGCGTGGCGTTCGCTCCGTTCCTGCTGAACGCGACCGACGAGTCGCTCTATTCCTTCGCCGACAAGGGCATGCCAGACGAAGAGGCCGATTGTCAGAAGGCGGAGAAGGACAGGAGGGTCTGCACCTCGCTGATGGCCGCCGCCGCGGTCAGCGCGCGGTTTCCGCTGGTGCTGCCGCCGTTCTCGACGGCCATGAACGGCGACAGGCGCTGGAATTTCGTGGACGGCGGCTATACCGATAATTCCGGCGCGACCACGGCATTGGATCTCTACCGCGCGCTCAAGGACGTCGCCGCCGATCAGGTCGATCTTCAGATTGTGCTGATCACCAGCGCGATTCCGCAGCCGGACTTCACGCGCATCAAGGGAACCGTGTTCCGCGACACCATGGCGCCGATCGATGCGCTCATGAAAGTGCGGGAAGATCTTGGCAACGATGCGGTAGCGCGCGCCTGCAGCGAGACCCGCGACGACAAGGACCAGACCATCGATACCGAGACCAGCACCGAGGGCGTCAACCTTTCCGAAGCGAACCAGCACTGCATCGCGCGGGGAAGGTTTCCGGCGGCCCACCTTCACATAGTCGAAATCCAGGACCAGACCTACGGGCTGGCGCTCGGTTGGAAGATTTCACAGACGAGCTTCGAGGTGGTGTCGTGGATGCTGGGAACTCCGACGGGATGTGGCACGGACGCCGGCGCGCCGTCGAACGGCGGCGCTTCGAGCTCCGCGCCGGCGACAACGGGGGGAAGCCTCGACGTCAGCGACAATCCCGCGGCGGATGGCGAGACCGCGGCGCCGACCGTCGAGCCGCGCGCGGCCAACCTGATCGGTCACCCCGAGGAAGACAAAAATGCCAAGCTCAATCGGGGGATCGTCTGGCGCAACAGCTGCATCATGCATGCGATCCAGGGCTTGGTCGAAGGCGGCATCACGCTGCGACAAAATACGGCCGCCGGCGTCCGGTAAGGCCGATAGATCGCTGTTTTGCGCCCTCATTTCGGCGGGCGCGTCTTGCCGGCAAGAAGCTTTAGGAGCCACAGCGCCTCGGCGACGGAGCGCAGCCGCACCTGGCGGCGGCCGATCTTGCCGAAACGCCGGCTGCGCCCGAAGCGGCGCCCGTCGCGGCTTGCCGCGGCGAAGTAGACGAGGCCGACGGGCTTGTCCTTGCTGCCGCCGCCCGGCCCGGCAATGCCGGTAATCGCCACCGCAACATCGGCCTGGGAATTCTTCAACGCCCCCTCGGCCATCGCGGCCGCGGTTTCGCTGCTGACCGCGCCGTAGCGCTTGAGCGTTGGCGCCGGTACGGCAAGCATCGCCGTCTTGGCCTCGTTCGAATATGTGACGAAGCCGCAATCGAACACGTCGGAGGAGCCGGCGATCTCGGTCAGCGCTGCAGCGACGAGCCCGCCGGTGCAGGATTCCGCAGTTGCCGCTTTCAGGCCGCGGGCGCGAAAGAAGTCGAGCACGCGCTTGGCGCTCGCGCGCAGCTCGCGCTCGGTCACGAAGCGCTCCACGGCAACCGCACCGTCGCCGTCGCCATGGCGACAATCCCTTCGCCGCGGCCGGTGAAGCCGAGCTTTTCGCTCGTCGTCGCCTTCACCGCGACGCGGCTTGCAGGGATGCCGGCGATGGCGGCGATGCGCGCGCGCATGGCGTCGCGGTGCGGGCCGATCCGCGGCGCCTCGCACACGATGGTAACGTCGAGATGCGCGATCATGCCGGAACGCGCGCGCACGCGCTCGCACGCAAACGCGAGAAAGCGGTCCGAGGAAGCCCCGCGCCACTGCGGATCGTGCGGCGGGAAATGCTGGCCGATATCGCCTTCGGCGAGCGCGCCGAGAACGGCGTCGACCAGCGCATGCAGCGCCACGTCGGCATCAGAATGGCCGGTCACTCCGCGCGAATGCGCGATACGCACGCCGGCGAGCATGACGTGATCGCCTTCGGCGAAGGCATGCACGTCGAAGCCGTTTCCGGTTCGCACGTCGGAGAGCGTCGCCATGCGCAAGGCTTCGGCGCGCACGAAGTCGTCGCTGGTCGTCAGCTTCACATTGCCGGCCTCGCCCTCGAACACGGTCACGCGCTCGCCCGCCCATTCCAGAAGCGCCGCGTCGTCGGTGAAATCTTCGCGCCCCGCCGCCGCGGCGCGGCGATGCGCGTCGAGGAGCCGCGCAAACGCGAAAGCTTGCGGCGTCTGCACCATGCGCAAATCGGCGCGGTCGAGGGTCGCGAGGATCCCGCCGCCAGCGTCGACCTTCTTGACTGTATCGGCGACGGCAACGGCGGGGACCGCGGCGCCCGACGCCTGCGCCGCGGCGATCGCGCGCGTCACCAGGGCGTCGGACACAAATGGCCGCGCGGCGTCGTGGACCAAGACGATGTCGGGTTTGCGCGCGACCAGCGCCTCCAACCCAGCGCGCACGGAACCTTGCCTGGTCGCGCCGCCGCAAACCGCCGGCAACAGGTCGAGCCCGCCGGTCGCGGTTCTAAACATCTCCGCGTCGTCGGGGTGAATGACCGGCTGCACAGCGTCGATGGCGCGATGTACAGCAAATCGGGCGAGGCTCGGCCGGATCACCGGCTCGCCGGCAATCGAGCGGTATTGCTTGGGCACGTCGCCGCCGGCCCGCAGGCCGCGGCCCGCCGCGACCACGATTGCTGCCACCGTCGGCATCATCGGACCGTCCAGTATTGCGTTGCGTGCCAAGGCTTTAGCGCGCCGAACCGGCGCCGCAAACCAAATTCCGCGTCGGCTTCGGCGCCGGTGGAAAGGGCGTGTCAAAATTTAGGGATATTGCAGTGCAACACTTGCGCCGCCCTTGATTTTGTCTAAACTCTATGCAGCTCGAATTTTCGCCTATTTAGTGTGCAAATGCCTGCGGTTCCGTCTACAACGTCAAAAACCCGCCCGACATTGATGATCGGGTCGTTGCCGATCCCGAATTTGGTGGTGTTGGCGCCCATGTCTGGGGTCACCGACGCACCTTTCCGTAGTCTTGTTGCGCTGCAAGGGGCCGCCCTCGTCATCTCGGAAATGACCGCTTGTGCCGCGCTTGCGAAGGGA
>JASHXX010000044.1 GCA_030043335.1 Xanthobacteraceae bacterium | reverse complement strand
AGAAAATGACGCAATGCGGTGCGCGACGCCATTGCCGCTCGGCCGCGGCGGCGTGGTTGGGAAAGCGGAACCAAGTGGCGTCGCTCGCGGGAAGGCGGCGGAACACCAGCGTCGTGTCGACGCCGAACGGCTGCCGGTCGACCGGCGCGAATCCGGCCTTGGCGGCCATCATCACCAGAGTCTCGTGGGTGAAGCCGCACATGTGGCCGGCGTGAAAATAGCGCAGGGCCAGGTGTCCGGATCACCGAGATCGGGCACCGAGACATAGAGATATCCGTCCGGGTCGAGATGATCGTGCAGGCGCGCAAGTGCGCCCAACGGATCGCGCATGTGCTCAAGCGAATGGTTGCAGGTGATGAGATCGTATCGCTTGTCGCCGAGCTCGGTGTCGGCCAGCGTTGCCGCATGAACGTCGAGGCCGTAGGCCTGCCGGCAATAGCGCGCATAGCCGGCGCTCGGCTCGATGCCCTCGACTTGGTAGCCGCGCCGCCGTGCCGCCAGCAGAAACTCGCCGCCGCCGGCACCGATATCGAGAATGTGCATGCCGGGCTTGAGGAACGGCGCCAGCAGCGCCAGCCGTCCTTGCGAATAGCGCCTGTAGTTGGCGATAGTCTTCGCGGTGGGCTGGTCGCTGCCTTGCGAGCGCGACCAGAACTGTTCCTTGTAGTATCGGTCGAGTTCCTCGTCGGTCGGCGTCGGATCGAGAAAAATCAGGCCGCAGTGGCGGCAAAGGACGTTGACCAGCGGGTTGAACCAGCGATCGAAGCGGCCGATGACGACGCTGTCGCTGCCGCCGCACAGCGGACAGGGCTGGTGGCTGCCGGTGAATGTGACGCGCCGATAGCGCTCCCAGCGAATCTTGAAAAACGCAGCCATTGCGGAAGCCGGCTTCGATGAGCTCTTGCCGCTTATAGCAGCAATCGGGAGCCTTGCTATCGCCGCAAGCGGATGCCGCGCCGCGTGGGCCGCGCGGTATCGGCGCGGCTCGGTGCAGTCAGGCGCCGAGCAAGAGCGGCAGGCGGCGCGGTCCGCGCACGGTGCCGACCGACCAAGTTACCGGCGCGTCCGGGTCAAGACGGAACTCGGGAAAGCGCCCGAGCCACTCGCTGAGCGCCACCCGGATTTCCATCCGCGCGAGATTGGAGCCGATGCAGCGATGGATGCCGAGGCCGAATGCGGCATGGCGGTTCTCGGCACGGTCGATGATCACCCGGTCGGCATCCGGGAACATCGCCGGGTCGCGGTTGGCGGCCGGGAAGGAGAGGAGCACCATATGACCCGGCTTGAAGGTGCAGCCGGCGATCTGCGTCTCCTTGACCACTTCGCGCGCCATGGTCACCGGCGCGTAGGCGCGCAAAAATTCCTCGACCGCGGCGCCCATGAGAGCGGGCTCCGCCGCAAGCCGGCGCCGATCCTGCGCGTGCTGCGCGAGGTGCCACAGGCAGGAGCCGATCGCGCTCCAGGTGGTGTCGATGCCGGCGATCATCAGCAGCCGCAGCGTGCCGATGACGTGCTCGTCGGAGAGCGGCTTGTCCTCGGCTCGCGCGTTGATCAGGTAACCGATCAGATCATCGCGCGGGTTCGTCCGCCGCGCGGCGATCTTATCGGCGAAATAGGCGATCATCTCGTCTTGCGCCCGCAATAGGACGCTGATGTCGGTGATACCGATCTCGAGGATTTCCTTGATCCATTTGCGGAACTGGTCGGCATCGGTTTCCGGCACGCCGAGCATGTGGGCGATCACCCGTACCGGAATCTCCTGCGCGTAGTCGACCGCGCCGTCGCAACGCTTGCGGTCGCCGATGCGGTCGAGGAGCTCGCGGCAGATGTCGCGGGTGCGCGGTTCGTGGCGGCTGATCATCTCCGGCGTGAACGCCGGAAGCAGCACCTGCTTGGCGGGCCGATGTGCGGGTGGATCGGAGGTGATCGGCGGCGCAGGCGGGAAGGATTGGCGGGTTTCCCGGACCACGACGCGGCGTGAGGAGAAGTGCTCGGTGTCATAGGCAATGGCGCGCACGTCCTCGTAGCGACTTGGAAAATAGGCGCCCATGAACCGCTCGGTGTGCGCGATCGGGCAAGACCGCCGCAGCTCGTCCCAGATCGGATACGGGTTCTCGGTCCAGCGCGGATCGAGATGATCGAAGTCGGTCGCCCAATCCGCCGCCGGCGGTCTGTTGCCCACGGCTGGCTCCGTTATTCCTCGGTGACTTCGACGGCGAGTTCCGGACAGTTCGATTGGGCGAGCCGCGCTTTCGCTTCAAGCGCGGCCGAGACCGTGCCGTCGCCGCGCTCGCGCCCATTGCCGAATTGATCGAGCTCGAACAGCTCTGGCGCAAGCGCAAAGCAGCGCGCGTGACCTTGGCAGCGCTCGCGGTCAACCCGGACTTTCAGGATCTTGGACGCCATCGTGATTTCCTGGAAGCCGCAGGCTATTTCGGCCTTGCCGTCTCCGCAATATGCCGCCCGCGACGGCACCGCGCGCACCCTTGGCGACGTGCAACCGGGACGAGATGGTGACTTCGACCGGCGCGGCTCCGTCCGCATGAGGTCAGCGCGGCATCAACACCCAATAGTCGAGATCTAGTAGCACCGCGGGATCATAGTCCTCGCCGGATTTGAACGGAAAATCGGCGCAGGGGCAGTCACGCGTCGCGACAGTGCGGATCCGCAGCGCACCGACATCACCGCGCCCGGGTAGCTCGGACTTGTCCAGCACTTCCGACCAGGCGAACACGGTGCCGCCGGCAAAGAGCGGCGCGACGTGGCGGCCGCCGCTGATGGCGGCGAGATGGAACGCATTGGCGAGTCCGTTGAAGGAGAGCGCGCGGGCGAGCGAGATCACGTGGCCGCCATAGATCAGCCGGCGGCCGAAGCGGCCCTTGCCCTCGCTGTACTGGTTGAAATGCACGCGCGCGGTATTCTGATAGAGCCGGGTCGCGATCTGGTGCTCGGCCTCTTCGACGGTGATGCCATCGACATGATCGATGCGCTCGCCGATCTGATAGTCGCCGAAGCGATGCGCGCTCCCTGCCAGCGCCGTGTCATAAGCGGCGAGCGAAATCTGCGGGCAGGCCTCGCCCAATACCTTGGGATCGAGCACGGTCGGCAGCCGCGGCACGTGGTCGCCGGGCGCCGGCGCCTCCGGATCGCGTTTGTGCACCATCACCCAGCGCACATATTCGAGCACCGGCGTTTCGCCGTCCTTGTATCCGGTGGTGCGGACGTAGACGATGCCGGTCTTGCGGCTCGAATTCTCCTTGAGCCCGATGACCTCCGAGAGCGCGCTCAGCGTGTCGCCGGGAAACACCGGCGCGCGGAAATAGCAGCCGGCATAGCCGAGATTGGCGAGCGCGTTGAGCGAGATATCGGCGACGGTCTTGCCGAACACGACGTGGAAGACGAGGAGATCGTCGACCGGCGCGCGCGGATAGCCAATCGCTTTCGCGAACGCGTCGGACGACTGTAACGCGAAGCGCGCGCCGTAGAGGCCGGTATAGACCGCGACGTCGCCGCTCGTCACCGTGCGCGGCGTCGCGTGGCGGATCACCTGGCCGATGCGGAAATCTTCGAAATAATTGCCGGGGCTTGTTTTCGACATTGATTGAGCTTTCTGCGTCGCCCCGGCGCGGCGTGCGCGCTTCATAGCGCAGCGTCGGGATGGCGCAAAGCGGTCGCGCTACGGCTTCACGCAGCCGTGAGCGCTGCGGCGAAACCCGCCCGAACGAGGGCCGTATCTCGGTCCGACGACGCGCTCTTGCGTCGCCCCGGCGGTCAGCCGCCGCGGTCTCGATAACACAACAGCAATATGGAGCCTCTCATGTCCAAGCGTTTCGCTTTGATCGCCAGCGCGGCTTTTCTTGCCTTCGCGGCGGCCGCGACCGTGCCGCTTCACGCGGAATCGGAGAAAACCGTCATGGTCGGCGGCGCGCCGATGTATCCGTCGAAGAACATCGTGCAGAACGCGGTGAACTCGAAGGACCACACCACCCTGGTCGCGGCCGTCAAGGCCGCCGGCCTCGTCGACACGTTGTCGAGCCCGGGCCCGTTCACCGTGTTCGCTCCGGTCAACGCCGCGTTCGCCAAGCTGCCGGCCGGCACCGTCGACAATCTGCTCAAGCCCGAGAACAAGGCGACCCTGACCAAGGTTCTCACCTATCACGTCGTTCCGGGCCGCATGACCGCGGTCAACCTGATGAAGGCGGTGAAGGACGGCGAGGGTGAAGCCAAGCTCAAGACCGTTGCCGGCGAAGAGATCATCGTGAAGCAGGCCGGCCCCGGCAAGCTCACCGTCACCGACTCCAAGGGTGATGTCGCCATGGTTACGATCGCCGACGTGCTGCAGTCGAACGGCGTGATCCACGTGATCGACACCGTGCTGCTGCCATAGTTGCGGCTGCGGCGCGATCTCCACAACGGACCTCTCCCCGCGTACGGGGAGAGGTCTCTCCACTCCTTCACGTCGCTGTGTTGCGGTGGTCGGCGCCCCGTGACACGAATGTGAGGCCGGTGACACCGAATCTTGCTATAGGGTCTTCGCCGCGGACGAAAGCCATGACCATAGAAGCAACAGCAAATGCCCCGGCAGTGCCCGATGCCGCAACGACGCGGCCGGTGATCCATCCGCTCTGGGTGCGGGTCACGCACTGGATCAACGCGCTCGCCATGCTGATCATGATCGGGTCGGGCTGGCAGATCTACGACGCCGCGCCGCTGTTCGGCTTCGAATTCCCGACCCAGATCGCGCTCGGCAACTGGCTCGCCGGCGCACTGCTTTGGCACTTCGCGGCGATGTGGCTTCTGGTGATCAACGGCGTGGTCTACCTGGTGCTGGGCATCGCCACCGGCCGCTTCCGCCGCAAGCTGTTCCCGATCCGCCCGAGCGAAGTGGTGCGCGACCTGTTCGCGGCCTTGCGCGGCAAGCTCTCGCACGACGACCTCACCGTCTATAACGCGGTGCAGAAGCTCCTCTATGTCGGCATTCTGCTTACCGGCGTGGTGATCGTGCTCTCGGGGCTGTCGATCTGGAAGCCGGTGCAGTTCCAGTCGCTGACGTCGTTCTTCGGCGGCTATAATACCGCGCGCTATGTTCACTTCGGCGCGATGACGGCGATCGTGACGTTCCTGGTCGTGCACGTGGCGCTGGCGATCCTGGTGCCGAAAAGCCTGCGTGCCATGATCATCGGCCGCTAGGCGAGGAGGAAATCGTGTCACGCACGCGCAAACCGATTCCCGGCGTCGATCCGAAGCTCCTGATCAAGGACGCGGCCAAGCTCTTGCCCGAGCCGTCGCGGCGGTTCTTCCTGCGCGGCGCCGCGAGCCTCGGCGCGCTCGCCGTGCTGACCGGCTGCGACATCGTTGATGGCGACACCTCGGAGCACGCGCTGCGGGTGATCTCGCGGATGAACGACCGGGTGCAGGCCTGGCTGTTCAATCCAAACACGCTCGCGCCGGAATATCCGGAGAGCATGATCACCCGGCCGTTCCCGTTCAACGCCTACTACAGCCGCGACGAGGCGCCGGATGTCGACGGCGATACCTACCAGCTCGAGATTGGCGGGTTGGTCGACAACAAAAAATCCTGGACGCTCGCCGAGCTTCGCCAGCTGCCGGAAGTCTCGCAGATCACGCGCCATGTCTGCGTCGAGGGCTGGAGCGCGATCGGATCCTGGCAGGGCGTCAGGCTCTCCGACTTCCTCAAGCTGATCGGCACCGACACCCGGGCCAAATATGTCTGGTTCCAGTGCGCCGAGGGCTATTCGAACACCATCGACATGCCGACCGCGCTGCACCCGCAGACCCAGCTGACCCTGAAATTCGATCACCAGACCCTGCCGCGCGACTACGGTTTCCCGATCAAGATCCGCATCCCGACCAAGCTCGGCTTCAAGAATCCGAAATATGTCACCGCGATGTGGGTGCAGAACAACGACGCCGGCGGCTATTGGGAGAACCAGGGCTACAACTGGTTCAGCGGGCTCTGACGTTTAAATCGTCCTGTCATTTGCCGTAGCCGTGCTCGCGCAGCACGCGGTTGAATGCTTCGGTGGTCTGCCGCTGCAGGTCCTGCATGCGCGGCACCAGTTGGGTGGCGAACTCGCCCATGACCCGCGGCATCTCCTGCAGCGCCTTGGCGCCGGTCGGCGTGCGGTAGAACGCGGTCAGGTCACGCAACTCAGCGACGGTGAAGTGGCGCGCATAGATGGGCGGCGCGTCCTTCATAGCCTCGGTCACGAAGGTGATCTGGATGCGCTCGAACTCGCTGCGCAGCTCGGCGATGGTCGCATCGTCGATCTTGTCGGCGCGCGCCTTCTGCTCGACGACCGGCCAGAACGCGCTGGTCATCTGCCCGGTGAGCTGCTTCACCATATCGGCGGAGAGGATCGTGAACAGCTCGCTCGCCGCCGCCATCGCCTCGGGCGAAGGCGCATCGTCCGCGCGCACGCGTTCGCCGGCGCCGGCAATGAGCAACACGACGGCAAGGATGCATAGGATCCGCATGATCGAGCCTCCTGCGATGGCCTGTCACCGTAGCACGTCGCCGCTGCCGGGCTCGGCTTGCCAAGCCGCGCCCGTGACCCTAGCAATCGTGCCCCGCGCAATGTGAAAGGCGCCGTCGATGACCACCCACAAACTCCTGCTCCTTCCCGGCGACGGCATCGGGCCGGAAGTCATGGCCGAGGTGAAGCGGCTCCTCGGCTTTTTCGCCAGCAGCGGCATTGCATCGTTCGCGACCGAAGAGGGGCTCGTAGGCGGCTGCTGCTATGACGCGCACAAAGTCGCGATCACCGAGGAGACGATGGCCAAGGCGCAGGCCGCGGATGCGATCATCTTCGGCGCCTGCGGCGGGCCGAAATGGGACAATGTCCCGTACGAGGTGCGGCCGGAGGCTGGGCTCCTGCGGCTGCGCAAGGATCTCGGCCTGTTTGCCAATATCCGGCCGGCGATCTGCTATCCGGCGCTCGCCGACTCCTCGAGTCTCAAGCGCGAGGTGGTCGAGGGCCTCGACATCATCATCCTGCGCGAGCTCACCGGCGGCGTCTATTTCGGCGAGCCGAAGACCATCACCGATCTCGGCAACGGCCAGAAGCGCGCGGTCGATACCCAGGTCTATGACACCTACGAGATCGAGCGCATCGCCCGCGTCGCCTTCGAGCTCGCCCGCAAGCGGCGCAACAAGGTCACCTCGATGGAGAAGCGCAACGTGATGAAGACCGGCGTGCTTTGGCGCGAGGTGGTGGGCGAGGTGCACGCCCGCGAATACCGGGATGTGCAGCTCGAGCACATGCTGGCCGACGCCGGCGGCATGCAGCTGGTGCGCTGGCCGAAACAGTTCGACGTCATCGTCACCGACAATCTGTTCGGCGACATGCTCTCCGATATCGCGGCGACGCTCACCGGCTCGCTCGGCATGCTGCCCTCGGCCTCGCTCGGCGAGGTTGACGCCAGGACCAGGCGGCGCAAGGCGCTCTACGAGCCGGTGCACGGTTCGGCGCCGGACATCGCCGGCAAGGGCCTCGCCAACCCGATCGCCATGCTGGCCTCATTCGGCATGGCGCTGCGCTATTCGTTCAGCATGAACCAGGAAGCCGATTGGCTCGACGCCGCGATCGCCGCGGTGCTGGACCAGGGCCTGCGCACCGCCGACATCAAGTCTGACGGCATGAAGATCGTCAGCACCGCCGAGATGGGCGCAGCGATCGTCGACGAGGTCGAGCGGTTGGCGGCCTAACGGCTGCCGGCGGCGCCGGGCCCCCCACGGCCCAAGCCGGCCAGGCTAATCGCAGCCGATATCAGAACGGGTTATCCGGATTATATCCCGGTATGTAGAACGCCGGCGGGATCGGAAAGCTGCCGGCTCCGTGTACATCGGGCCCATAGAACCAATAGGGAGGGCCCGGATCGCCATCCGGTGGAAATGCGTAGTCGCGGTAGCTGGTGTCGCCGACCGAGACCTCGGTGCCGACGTCGAGATAAGAACGGCGCGGCACCTCGATGCCCGTGGTGGTGCCGTTCGGATTGTGGATGATGGTGCGGGTCGGCTGGATCACCGTGCCGCGCGCCGAGCGCATGACCGGGGGCTGCTTCTTGGTCGCCGCGCCGGCCGGGCCGACGCAGGCGGAGATGACCGCAACGGCGGCAACGATCACACCAACTATGCGCATGGGGCCTCGCTTTCGTTCACAGCCAGTGTGGCCTGCTTCGCGGCCATCGCCTACCGCCAATACGCCGACGGGGTCGTGGTTCCGTTTTGCGGGCGAGGTCACGGCTGCCTCACTGCGGCCGGATGCGGCCGCGCAGCTTCGCCGCCCCGTTCGCCGCGACGTGATTGCGGCGTTCGGGCGTCGCCGCGAGGATCGGGCTGCGCTGGCCGCAGAAGGTGCGCTTGGGCTCCGCCGCGGCGAATAGGTCGCCGAGCCTGCCGTTGCCGCCGGCGGAAATGATGCCGAGCCGGTCGAGCGCGCAGGCGAGGCTTGAGCGGTTGACCACCTCGCCGCCGGCGCTGCAGTACCAACCGACGATTTGCACCGGCGCTTTGTCGAAGGCGTGGGCAAAGCCGAGGCAGCGGCGCTCCCTGCCGGGGGTCGCAGTAGCGAAATCGACGAGCGGCACTGAACCGAACTTGCCGTCGATTGCGCCGGCGGCCTTGACGTCGTCGGTGACGCCGAAATCGACGAGGCGGGCGGCCACCTCGCTCGCAGCATCGAGGAAGGGCTCGGCAGCGCTGCCCGCCCGATAGATCTCGATCACCGCATAGGGCCCGCTACCGGCGGGTTCGCCCCAGCTCAGGACATCCTTGCGGGCTCCGTCGAGGTCTCAGCGCAGGATGGCGTAGCGGGTTGCGCCGCCGCCGAGCTCGGGGATGAGGCCTTCGAAGGCCGGGCGCGGGCGCTCGATCTCGATCCATTGCGGCCGTGGCGGCGCTGGATCGATGGCGGCAATGACGGCGTGGGTCTGGACAGGCTCACCGCCACGGTTGCCAGGATGGCGAGGCCGCCGAGATAGGCGAGGATGCGGATAAGGGTACCGGCAATGTCCTCCGGCACGGATTGCGACGCCGAGCGCATGGCAACCCCCCATTAA
>JASHXX010000361.1 GCA_030043335.1 Xanthobacteraceae bacterium | reverse complement strand
GCGCAGCCGCCGAGAACGATCAGATCAGCAAGCGAAACTTTCTTGCCCTTGGACTTACTCTTGGACTGCGAAGCACTGAATTCCTTTTGGATCGCTTCGAGCTTGCGCAGAACCTTCGCCAACTGAGCCGGCTGGTTTACGTCCCAGTCCTTTTGCGGCGCAAGCCGAATGCGCGCGCCGTTCGCGCCGCCGCGCTTGTCGGAGCCGCGGAACGTCGAGGCCGACGCCCAAGCCGTCGACACCAGCTGGGAGACGGACAGGCCCGAGGCGAGGATTTTCACCTTCAGAGCGGCAATGTCCTTTTCCCCGATCAGCGGGTGATCGACCGCGGGGATCGGGTCCTGCCAGATCAGGATCTCCTTCGGGACGAGCGGGCCGAGATAACGATGAATCGGCCCCATGTCGCGGTGCGTCAGCTTGAACCACGCCCGGGCGAACGCGTCGGCGAAATGATCCGGATGCTCATAGAAGCGCCGCGAAATCTTCTCGTAGATCGGGTCCATCCGCAGAGACAGGTCCGTGGTCAGCATGGTCGGCGCAAGCTTCTTCGACTTATCGTACGCGTCCGGGATCGTGGCGGCGGCGCCTTTCGCCTTCCACTGATAGGCGCCGGCCGGGCTCTTGGCCAGCTCCCATTCATTGTTGAACAGGTTGTCGAGGAAGTGGTTGCTCCACTTCGTCGGCGTCTGCGACCAGGTGACTTCGGGGCCGCCGGTGATCGCGTCAGCGCCCGCGCCGGTGCCGAACTTGCTCTTCCAGCCGAGGCCCTGCTCTTCGATGGCCGCGCCTTCAGGCGCTGGGCCGACCAGCGACGGATCGCCGGCGCCGTGGGTCTTGCCGAAAGTATGGCCGCCGGCAATCAGCGCGACGGTCTCCTCGTCGTTCATCGCCATACGGAAGAACGTCTCGCGGATATCTTTTGCTGCAGCCACCGGATCCGGCTTGCCGTTCGGCCCTTCCGGATTGACGTAGATCAGGCCCATCTGCACGGCGGCGAGCGGATTCTGCAGCTGGCGTTCGCCGCTATAGCGTTCGTCGCCCAGCCACGTCCCTTCGGGACCCCAGTAAAGCTCTTCAGGCTCCCAGACGTCGGCGCGGCCGCCGCCGAAACCGAACGTCTTGAACCCCATCGAGTCGAGGGCAACGTTGCCGGCGAGAATTATTAGGTCGGCCCAGGAGATTTTGCGGCCGTATTTTTGCTTGATCGGCCACAACAGCCGGCGCGCCTTGTCGAGGCTCGCGTTGTCCGGCCAGCTATTGAGCGGCGCGAAGCGCTGCTGACCGGCGCCAGCGCCGCCACGGCCGTCGGCGATGCGGTACGTGCCCGCGCTGTGCCACGCCATGCGGATCATCAGTCCGCCGTAATGGCCGAAATCGGCCGGCCACCAGTCCTGCGAGTTCGTCATCAAGGCACGCAGGTCCTTGATCACGGCCTTCAGATCGAGGCTCTTGAACTCCTTGGCGTAGTTGAACGCCTTGCCCATCGGATCGGACAAATCGGAGTTTTTATGCAGAACGCTGAGGTCCAACTGATTGGGCCACCAGTCGCGGTTCCTGCGGGTGTGGGTGAACGGGCACTTGCCCGCGCTCTTGTCCTCGGTCTTTGCGTCCATGTTACTCTCCGATCGTGTTCTGTTTTCTTCTGATCCGAAACGCCCTTCGCGTCGGTATATTGAGATGCTCGTTCTTCCGCGCTTCTGGGTATCGAGTGTGAGTATACGGGCTATACCGTGCTCACCAGGGGCTTGGCCAAAGGCGTTACCGGATGCTGCAGCCAGTGAATACCTGTGCACCCGAGCCCACGCGCGGGATGATGAAGTTCATAGCGTTTTCAACTGCTAAATCGCGGTAATGTCAACGGCCGCAAGCATGCGGCCCCTGACGTGGCGGTATGCAGCCAATCCCTTTTGATCGCAGGGACTATCGTGATGAGCGTGGCAGAATATTTTGCCGTGCGGAGATGGCTTGAACATCAAGCGAACTACCGCTTCGGAGGGTCATGATGGGAATCGCAGATCTCGCAATCAATGGAGGTTACTTAGCTTATCTATATGTCGTTCTGTTAGAGATCTCCATCCTCTATCTCCAGCGTCCCAACCTGAACCGGCGCTCACCTGAAAAAGATAGGACACCAAGCGCTTCGCCTGACTTTTATTCCGTCGCTACCGGTTTCATTGCTACCGGCCTTAACTGGCTCAGCTGGTTTCTTTCAGCTTATGTCGCGCAAGAATTCGGCATAGCCAACGGGGTGCTGTTTCTTATTCTCGGCATGGGGAGCAGCACTATCGCAAATATCTTTATCCCTAGACTGCAACGAGTCGATCAGGTTGGTCATATAATTAGTATTCCGGCTACTATCCTTTTAGTTCGCGCAGTTTTTACGGTCGGTCGGCATTCAGACCGGCATCTAAAAAGCTTGGGCAGACTTCCTAGCTAGTTGTGGAGCCTCAACAGGTTGTTTGCGGTCAGGCCGAGTCGGCTGATTGGCGGCTTTGATCCTAGCCGTGCTGCTGGTTTACGCAATCGATCAGCACATGGTCTGCGTAAGGCCGCAGCGACACGCGCGGCAAATGCTGGCGCCACTGTCGCGCAACTCGAAGCGATCTTCGGCTGGACCGGGGGCAAGATGGCATCCCACTATACGCGCACCGCCGATCGTCGCCGCTTGTCGCTTGACGCAATGCACCTGCTTGCGAACGACAAGTGAACATCCTATTCCCTCACCTCAGTCCAAGGTGAGGGCGCGAGAGCCAAAACAGCAAACAAATCAAATCTGTTTTTTAGGAGTGGTGCAGGAGAGGCACCTCATTTCGGCATGAAGCACTTGATTTTCCTATAACATCCCAATGGCAACATTCAAAATACCAACAATTCTACCAACAATGGAAGCTCCAAGCCCGGTCAAATACGCCTCCAGGAATGCTCGCTGCACGTTGTACCCGCTCATTTTCATACGCCGAAGCACATCCGGTCTCACTCTCTGTCGTGTGCTGCTGCCAAATTGGGTAGCAAATTCGAATCGAGTTTTAGCCGGACAGCGGAGGCAACGCGGCGGCGAGGGGGTCGCATC
>JASHXX010000360.1 GCA_030043335.1 Xanthobacteraceae bacterium | reverse complement strand
ATCCGATTGCAGCCCGTCGTCGCGCTCGGACGCGTTCCGCCGCGGCGCGATGTTTCGCCTTGCCAAAGCCGCCGTGAAATCGGATTTTGTCGCGCGATCACGCGGTGGAATGCCGCGTTGCCGCCCGGCATTACTCTGCAATTCGGCGAGGCATCGGCCATGCGCATTGTCGCGTTGACCCGCACCGCGCTCATCTTCGCCGCGACGATTGCGGTCGCCGCCTGCGGCGAGAGCAACCGCTACGCGGCGCCGCCGCCGCCGAAGGTCACCGTGGCGACGCCCGTCGAGCAGGAGGTCGCGCGCTATTTCGACGCGACCGGCAACACCGTGGCCGTCAATTCGGTCGACCTCGTCGCCCGCGTCCAGGGCTTTGTCCAGGAGATCAGCTACAAGGACGGCGATTTCGTCAAAAAGGGCGCGCCGCTGTTCACCATCGAGCCGGAGCCTTATCGGCTCAAGCTCGCGGCAGCGCAGGCGGCGGAGGCGGGCGCCGCAGCGACGCTCAAGCAAACCGAAGCCGAATTAAAGCGCCAGGGCGATCTCGCCAGCAAACAATTCGCCTCGCAATCGGTGCTCGATCAGGCGCAGGCGACGCGCGACAGCGCCCAGGCCAATCTGCAGCAGGCGCAATCCAACACCAAACAGGCGGCGATCAATCTCGACTACACCAGCGTGACCGCGCCGTTTGACGGCGTGGTCACGGCGCGCCAGGTCTCGCTCGGTCAGCTCGTCGGCGCCAACACGGCGACGGTGCTCGCCACCATCGTCCAGATCGATCCGATTTACGTGAATTTTACCGCGAGCGAACGCGACGTGCTGCAGGTGCGCGCCTCGCTCGCCCGCACCGGCCGCACCACCGCCGATCTCATGGGCACCACCGTCGAGGTCGGCCTTCAGACCGAGGATGGCTATCCGCACCTGGGCAAGCTCGACTATGTGGCGCCGACGGTCGATCCGTCGACCGGGACGCTCGCGGCGCGGGCGACGTTGCAAAACGCCGACCGCACTCTGCTGCCCGGCTATTTTGTCCGCGTGCGCATCGCTTCGCAGCATCAGCCGGCGCTGCTGGTGCCCGACCTTGCGCTCGGCAGCGACCAGGGCGGACGCTACCTGCTGGTGGTCAATCATGACGACGTGGTCGAGCAGCGCCGGGTCGAGCCGGGCCAGGTCGTCGGCGAGTTGCGCGTGATCGACAAGGGCCTTGCCAAGGACGATCGGGTTATCGTCGGCGGCATCATGCGCGCGATCCCGGGGCAGAAGGTCGAGCCGGTGACGGCGACCGCCGCGGCGACGAGATAGGGCAGGCCATGCTCGAGCGCTTGGGCGGAACAGCGAAACAGTCTCTCGCACGATGATCTCGAAATTCTTCATCGAGCGTCCGGTCCTGGCGAACGTGCTCGCCATCCTGATGATCCTGATCGGCACGGTCGCGCTCTACGACCTGCCGATCGCGCAATATCCCGACGTGGTGCCGCCGACCGTGCAGGTGACGACGCGCTATCCTGGCGCCAGCGCCCGCACCTTGATGGACACCGTGGCGTTGCCGATCGAGCAGCAGGTCAACGGCGTCGAGAACATGCTGTACATGCAATCGACCAGCGCCAGCGACGGCACCTACACGCTCACCGTCACCTTCGCCATCGGCACCAACCTCGATACCGCTCAGATCCTGGTGCAGAACCGCGTCGCCAGCGCGCTGTCGAGCTTGCCGCAGCCGGTGCAGGCGCAGGGCGTGACGGTGCAGAAGCGCGCCACCGCGATCCTGCTGTTCGTCACGCTGAGCGCGCCGGACGGCCGCTACGACAGCCTCTATCTCGCCAACTACGCAACGATCAATCTCAAGGACGAGCTGTCGCGGCTGCGCGGCGTCGGCAACGTCACCATATTCGGCGCCGGCCAATATTCGATGCGGATCTGGCTCGATCCGGAGAAGCTCAAGGCGCGCAGCCTCAACGCCGCTGACGTCGTGCAGGCGCTGCAGCAGCAGAGCCTTGAAGTCACCGCCGGGCAGGTCGGCACGCCGCCGACGCCGCCCGGCATCGATTTCCAGTACACCATCGAGGTGCACGGCCGGCTCGCCGACGTCGCCGAGTTCGAGGACGTGATCGTGAAGACCGGACGCGCCGGGGAGGTCACGCGCGTGCGCGACGTCGGCCGGGCCGAGCTTGGCGCGCAGACCTACAGTCAGATCTTCGCCGTCGACGGCAAGCCGGCCGCGGGCATCGGCATCTTCCAGACGCCGGGCGCGAACGCGCTGCAGGTCGAGCGCGCGGTCGAGGCGAAGATGGCGGAGCTGTCGCGCCAATTCCCGCAGGGGCTGGTCTACTCGACGCCGTTCGATACCACCGTGTTCGTCGATGCCGCGATCCGCGAGGTCTACAAGACGCTCATTGCCGCCGCGGTCCTGGTGCTTATCGTCATTCTCGTCTTCCTGCAGGACTGGCGCGCCATGCTGGTGCCGGCGACCACGGTTCCGGTCACGATCGTCGGCGCGTTCGCGGCGATGTGGGCGCTAGGCTTCACCGTGAATTTCTCGACGCTGTTTGCGATCGTGCTCGCGATCGGCATCGTCGTCGACGACGCCATCGTGGTGGTCGAGGGCGCCGCGCACAATGTCGAGCAGGGCATGAGCGGCCACGACGCCGCGATCCGCGCCATGGATATCCTGTGGGGTCCGATCGTCGGCATTACGCTCGTGCTGATGTCGGTGTTCCTCCCGGCGGCGTTCCTGCCCGGCCTGACCGGGCGCATCTACGCGCAGTTTGCCCTGGTGATCGCCGCCACCGCGCTGCTCTCCGCCATCAACGCGGTGACGCTCAAGCCAACGCAGGCGGCGATGTGGCTGCGGCCGCCGGTGCCGCTCGAGCAGCGCAACGCGTTCTATCGCGCCTTCAATGCGCTCTACGCGCGCCTCGAGCGCGGCTATGGCGGCCTCATCGGCCGCATGGTGGTACGCGCCGGCCCGATGACGATCATCGCCGCCGTCATCATCGCGGTTGCGGTTTGGGGGCTCATCCGCGTGCCGACCGGGTTCCTGCCGATCGAGGATCAGGGCTATCTGCTCGCCGTGGTCCAGCTTCCCGACGGCGCGTCGCTGGCGCGCACGCAGCAGGCGCTGGAGCAGGTCGCGACGATCGCCCGCGCCGATCCCGGCGTCGAGCACGTCGTCACCATTGCCGGCGTCTCCGCGCTCGACAACAACGCCGTGCTCGCCAATGCCGGCGCGAGCTACATCGTGCTCAAGGCGTGGAGCGTGCGTCCCGACCTGCGCGCGCTTTACGGCCGCCTGACCCAGGAGCTCTCCGCCGTCGATGCGCGGGTGATCGTGGTGCCGCCGCCGCCGATTCAGGGCATCGGCAATGCCGGCGGCTTCACCATGCAGGTCGAGCTGCGCGACGGCAGCACCGATTTCGCCAAGCTGCAGAGCATCACCAACACCATCGTCGCCAACGCGCAATCGCAGACCGCCCTGCAGCGGGTGGCGACCACCTTCCGCGCCGTAGCGCCGGAATTGCGCATCATCGTCGACCGGGTCAAGGCGCAAACGCTGCACGTGTCGGTCGATCAGGTGTTCGCGACGCTCGCCACCTATCTCGGCTCCACCTATGTCGAGCAGTTCAACATTTTCGGCCGCGTGTTCCAGGTCTATGCGCAGGCCGACGCGCCGTTCCGGCTGCGGCCGCGCGATATCGAGAACCTCACGGTGCGCAACCAGCAGGGCCAGATGATTCCGCTGGGAACGCTGGTCGAAATGGTGCCGGCAGTCGGCAGCCCGCTGATCACCCTCTACAATCTCTATCCGTCGTCGACGGTGCTCGGCGCGCCGGCCTCGGGATTCTCTTCCGGCGAGGCGCTGCGGCTGATGGACGAGATCGCGGCGCGCACGCTGCCGCCGGGGACCGGCATCGAGTGGACCGCGATGTCCTATCAGGAGAAGGTCGTCGGCGGGCAGATGTATTTCGTGTTCGCGATGGCGCTGCTGCTCGTCTATCTGGTGCTCGCCGCCCAGTATGAGAGCTGGTACGCGCCGCTCGCGGTCATCTTCTCGGTGCCGCTGGCGCTGGTCGGCCCGGTTCTGGTGCTGACATTGCTGCACATCGACAACAACCTCTATACCCAGATCGGCATCATCCTGTTGATCGCGCTCTCCGCCAAGAACGCGATCCTGATCGTCGAGTTCGCCCGCGAAGCCCGCCTGCGCGGCCGGTCGATCGTCGAAGCGGCGGTCGAAGCGGCGCGGGCGCGGTTTCGGCCGATCGTCATGACCTCGTTCGCGTTCATCCTCGGCGTCGCGCCGCTCGTCGTCGCCAGTGGCGCCGGGGCGAGCGCGCGCAAATCGATCGGCATCACCGTGTTCAGCGGCATGATCGCCTCGACCTGCCTCGCGGTTCTGTTTGTGCCGTCGCTTTTCGTGCTAGTGCAGCGCTTCGAGGAGTGGCGCGCCGCCCGCAAGCATCCGCGCCTTCAGCCCGCCGAATGAGCGCCGGCGCCGCCAGCGCAATCGGCCCGACACCGGGCTGTCACAATGGCGGCGGGCGATTAAGGCGGCCGGTCACAATTTAGACGTAGGACGGGCTATGGTGGGAATGAACTATTCAGCAAATTCAGCAACAAAGCCGACGGCGATGATTCGTTCCGCCTTCCTGTTTGTGGCCGCGCTCGCCTGCGCCCTCGGCACCAGCGCGGCGAGCGCCCAGGTGTCGACCGCCGACCTCCTGACGCGCATCGACCGGCTCGAAGCCGCGATCCGCGAGCTGACCGGCAATGTCGAGCAGCTCCAATACCGCAATCAGCAGCTCGAACAGCAGCTGCAGCGCCTGCAGGAAGCGAGCCAGACCGGAGCGCGGCCGCCGACGCGTCCGACCGCGCAATCGTCGCCGCCGCCCGCGGTGCCGCAAGCCGCACCGGCTC
>JASHXX010000043.1 GCA_030043335.1 Xanthobacteraceae bacterium | reverse complement strand
ATAGGGCATGATGCGCATACTGAAGGCATCGCGAACTTGTCCGTATTCACGGGCGCACTGCTTGGCGCGGAAATCCGGCAGCAGCGGGTCCTGACCGTTCTGGGCCTCCGTCCAGCCGCCAAAATCCAGACTGTCGCCGCCATAGGCGATGCAAAGGAAATTATAGAAGCGTTGCGCGTCGGGCGATCGGGTGTTCGCAAATGCCGCCCCGGTCCACGTTTTCCGCGAGACCAGGAAAAATTCGGCGGCGCCGATTATCGTCGTGCGTGCGACATTTTCCGGGAACTGCATCATGACGAATGCGGTCAACCTGTCGGCGGCGTCGTCTTCTCGTCCCCAAACCGGAACTTGCAGGACGTCGAAGATCGCGTAGGTGAGCTCGTGAAGCACCACCTCGGTGAAGGTTCCGACGATCACCATCTGCTTGGTGTCGCTGTCGGTGATGCCGGAAGCCGTCTTTTCGATCTTGTCGATCAACTCGTAGCAGACGGTGACAGGACCGCCAGACACGTAGGCGCGGCGCTCGGCTCCGCACGTATCCACCTGTAACTTGATCGGCCGCGGCAGCCGCAGCGGCGCCAGGAATTTTTGGATTTCCTCCAAGGGCTGCCGCACGCGCAGCCACGCGTAGATCGTGGTGAAGTCGTTGAATTGGTTGGGATCGGCGGCCGCTAAATTGTGCTTCGGCTGATTATATTCGACTTGGATTTGCGGGTTGGGCGCAAGCGCCGGCGCCTGCGCCATCGCCGTCCCGGCCTGGAGCGCCGGCCAGAGCCCGAGCGCAAGGGCAATGCAAAGCGAACGCGGTCTTACGCTATGGGAATGGCGCATCCGTCACCCCTTTACGCGCCCAAGGCAAGAACAGACAAATAAACGGCCGGGCCTGGGCAAAATGTCAAGTGTCGGGGCGCGAAAAGCGGGCCCCCGCGGGTGTGCGATCGTCCGCCGCGGTGATGGCATGAAAGAAGGCGCCACTGACGTGGCCGCGCCGGCCGCCGGCTTCGACGGTGCTGCCTGCACCGTCGGTCACTTCCGCAAGTGGCTCGTCCTTACCAGTCGCGGTCAGCGCGGCGTAGTGGAATTCGTGGCCGCGTATGATGGTGCCGGCGCGGCCGAGAACCGAATCGGATAAAAGCCGCGCGGCGCGGTAGCCGAGGTGCAGCTTACGCGCGGCGAAACTCGTCGAATGGCCGAGCAGTCCGGTCATGGCGTGGCCCCGCCCGGCTGCGTCTTCCAGGATCTGGCCCAGAACCATGTAACCGCCGCACTCGCCGTGCACCGGGCGCGTTTGCGCAAACCGCCGCAGGCCTGAGGAAAATTTCCGCGCCGCGGCGAGCGTCTCGGCATGGAGCTCGGGATACCCGCCCGGGAGCCAGCAGCTGTCGGCGCCTTCGGGCGGCGGCTCGTCGGCGAGCGGCGAGAATGGCAGGATCTCGGCGCCGGCTTGCCGCCATGCCGCGATAAGATGCGAGTAGATGAAGGTGAAAGCCCGATCGCGTGCGAGCGCGACGCGTTGGCCGGGAGGCGGCAGTGCCGGCGCGCAGTTCGCCGTCGCCGCGGGCGCGAACGGCGCGGCGCACGCCGCGATGGCGTCGAGATCAAAATATTGCTCGGCCGCCGCGGCGAGGCGTTCGCCAAACGCGGCTAGATCGGCATGCTCGATGGCCTGGACGAGGCCGAGATGGCGTTCGGGCAACGCCAGTGTCGCCTCGCGCGGCAGTGCGCCGAGCACCGGAACGCCGCGCGTCAAAATCGCATCGGCGACGAAGGCGCGATGGCGGTCGCTGCCGACGCGATTGAGGATCACGCCGGCGATGCGCACGGCGGGATCGTGGCCGGCAAAACCGCGCACCACGGCGGCGGCGGACTGCGCTTGCCGCGCCACATCGAGCACGAGCACGACCGGCACGCCGAAATGCGCGGCAAGGTCGGCGGTCGCGCCGCTGCGGCCGGCCGGCCCGGCGGCGCCGTCGAACAGGCCCATGACGCCCTCAATGACCAAAAGATCGGCGTCGTCCGCCGCCTGTGCCGCCACGGTGTCGAGGAGCTTTGCCGGCATCGCCCACGAATCGAGATTGACGCTCACCGCGCCGGTGACCGCGGCGTGGAAAGCCGGGTCGATATAGTCGGGCCCGGCTTTCGCCGCGCGCACTAGGACGCCACGCCGCTTAAGCGCCGCGAGCAGCGCGAGCGTGATTGTGGTCTTGCCGGCGCCGGAATGCGGCGCGGCGATGATCAAGGCGCGGGCAGTCGTCACGGCAGCGGCCTCCGGTGATGACGATCGCGCCGCTCGGCACTAAAGGAAGGACTAAAGGAAAAAGCATGGCCAGAGAGGACCGCCCGTTGCGTCGGGGCTGGACCACCGGCACCTGCGCCGCCGCGGCGGCGAAGGCGGCGTTCGCGGCGCTTGTGAGCGGTGAATTCCCCGATCCGGTCGCTGTGACGCTGCCGCGCGGCGAGCGCCCAAGCTTCGCGCTCGCGATGACGCGCAGGGACGCGAGTGCCGCGACCGCGGGTGTGAGCAAGGATGCCGGCGATGATCCAGACGTCACCCACGGGGCGCTCGTCCTCGCGACGGTACGCGCCGGCGCGCCGGGCGCTGGCGTCACCTTCCGGGCCGGCGAGGGTGTCGGCACGGTGACGCGGCCCGGGCTGCCGGTGCCGCCGGGCGAGCCGGCGATCAATCCGGTGCCGCGGCGCATGATCGCCGCCGGTATCGCCGAGGTCGCCGCCGCCGCGGGATGCGCGGCCGATGCCGAGGTCGAGATCGCCATTCCCGGCGGCGAGGCGATGGCGGCGAGGACGCTCAACGGCCGCCTCGGCATTGTCGGCGGCTTGTCGATCCTCGGCACCACCGGGATCGTCGTGCCCTATTCGTGCGCGGCGTGGATCCATACGATCCATCGCGGCGTCGACGTCGCGCGCGCCGCCGGGCTCACCCACATCGCCGGCGCAACCGGCGCCGGCTCGGAAGCCGCGGTGCAGAGGCTTTACGGCTTGGCGGAGATCGCCCTGATCGACATGGGCGATTTCGTTGGCGGCATGCTCAAATATCTGCGCACGCACCCGGTGCCGCGCGTCACCATCGCTGGCGGCGTAGCGAAAATGACCAAGCTGGCGCAGGGACTCACCGATCTTCATTCCAAGCGCGGCGTCGTCGATCAGGCGCAGCTGGCAAGTTTCACCCGCGCCGCCGGCGGATCGGAAAAACTCTGCCAACGGATCATGACGGCAAACACGGCGGCGGAAGCTTTTGCGCTGGCGCAAGTGGAAAAGATCGCGCTCGGCGACGAAGTCGCGCGCGCGGCGCAGCGGACGGCGGCGCGCCTGGTCAAGGGCCGCGGCATTGCCGTCGAGATCGCACTGTTCGACCGCGATCAAACGCTGGTCGGCCGCGCGCCATTTCAGTCCGCCTGAGCGTCGCCTCAACTGGCGCCCTCCCGGAAGCGGCGGCGATAGTCCGCGCCATAGAGCGCGCTGTCGCGAAAATCTTGCGCGGCGAGCGCCGGGCCGACCAGAATGAGCGCCGTGCGTTCGATGCGTTCGGCGGAAATTTTCGCGGCAATGTCGCAGAGCCTGCCGCGCAGGATGCGCTCCGCCGGCGAGCTGGCTTGCACCACGACCGCGGCCGCACACTCGGCGCCGTAGTAAGGGACGAGCTCGTTGACGATGGTGTCAATGGCGTGGATCGCGAGATGGATGACGAGCGTCGCGCCGCTTGCGGCAAATGTCGCCAGCCTCTCGCGTTCGGGCATGCGCGAGGCGCGTCCGCCGACGCGCGTGAGCACGACGCTCTGTGCCACTTCGGGGACCGTCAGCTCGCACGCCAAAGCCGCCGCTGCCGCGGCAAAGGCCGGCACGCCGGGCGTGAGCGTATAGGGGATGCCGCGCCGCTGCAGGCGGCGCAGCTGTTCGGCGAGCGCGCTATAGATCGAAAGGTCGCCGGAATGAAGCCGCGCCACGTCTTGGCCAGCGGCATACGCGGCGGCGAATTCGGCATCGATCTCATCGAGCGACAGCGGCGCGGTGTCGACGATGCGGGCGCCGGGCGGACAATAAGCGAGCAATTCGCGGGGCACGAGCGAGCCGGCATAGAGGCAGACCGGGCAGCGTGCGATCAGATCGCGGCCGCGCACGGTGATGAGATCGGCCGCGCCCGGGCCGGCGCCGATGAAATGCACGCTCATGGCGCGGCTCCCGAGGCCGCGAGCGCGCAGGTTGCCGCGCCCATCATTAGGCGCGGGGTGATGAGTCGCGCGGCGGGTCCGGCGGCAGCGAGCGCCGCCGCTTCAGCAACCGCGGGAACGCCGATGAGCATGAGCACGCGCGCCGAGCGGGTCTCGATGCGATCGGTTGCGGCCTTGATCTCGGCCTCCGACACCGCAACCAGGGCGACGCCGAGTTTTTCCGCTGCTGCTCTGATGCCCGCCTCGGCGCTCTTGCTGGCGATCGTGGCGACGGCGTCGAGCGCGCTTGCCGCAACGTTGGCGCGCGCGAGTGCCGCGCGAATCGCTGCTTCGACGTCGGAAGCCGATGCGCCCCGCCTGCAGCCCACGCCGGCGACGATCATGGTTTGGTCCAGACCCATTGCGTCACCGGCAACGCGGCGCGCCAGCCGGCCTTGGCGCCAATCGTGCCGGAGCGGGCGATCGAGATCCGGATCAATTCGCCGCCGAGCGTCGCGTGGCGGGCGAGGAGCTGCGCTTCGCCTTCGAGCGTGACTGCGTTGACCACCAGGCGGCCATTTGGGTTCAACGCACTGATCGTCGCATCGAGCACGCCGGAATCGGTGACGCCGCCGCCGATGAAGATGGCGTGGGGTCGCGGCAGCTTGGAAAGCGCAGCGGGTGCTGTTCCTTCGACGATCTCGAGGCCGGGCACGCCGAAGGCGGCGGCGTTGCGGCGGATGCGCCCGATCCGTTCCGGGCGTTTTTCGATCGCCACCGCGCGCAGGCTCGTATCGGCAAGCATCCATTCGATCGCCACCGAGCCGGCGCCGGCGCCGACGTCCCACAACAGCTCGCCGCGGCGCGGCGCCAGCGCGGACAGCGTCACTGCGCGGATCTCGCGTTTGGTGATCTGGCCGTCATGCTCGAACAGCGCATCGGCGAGCCCGGGGGCGCGCGCAATGACGCGCGCATCCGCCGCCGCCTCGACTTCGATGGCCACGGTGTTGAGCGGGTCGACGCTGCCGAGATCGAAGCAAGCGGCGGTGGTGCAGCGGGCGCGCTCGCGCTGGCCGCCGAGCGTTTCAAACACCGTGAGCCGCGAGCCACCGAAGCCGCACATCGCCAAAAGCTTCGCCAGCGCGGCGGGCCCCTCGCTGTCGGAGGTCAGCGCCAGAATGCGCGAGCCGGGTTGTAGATGCGGACGCACCAGATCGAGGTCGCGGCCGTGCACCGACATGAGCACCGTTTGCTGCAGCGGCCAGCCGAGCCGCGCCGCCGCCAAGCTGAAGGCTGACGGCGCCGGCAAGACATTCATCTCACGCGCGTCGATGCGGCGCGCCAGCGCGGCGCCGACGCCGTAGTGGAACGGATCGCCGGTGGCGAGCACGCAAACCGGGCGGCCGCGATGCCGCAGCACATCGTCAATTGCACCGTCGAACGGGCTCGGCCACGGCCGCTTTTCCTTGCAGATGAGCGAGGCGGCAAGATCGATATGGCGGTCGCCGCCGAATACGATGTCGGCGGCGGCAATCAGCCCGCGCGCCGTCGCGCTCAGGCCGGCGACGCCGTCTTCGCCAATGCCGACGATGGACAGCCAGCGCGGCGTTGCGGCAGTGTCGCGGCTGAACGCATCAGGAGGCGGCATGGCACGCGTCCTCATTCTCGGCGGTACGGCGGAAGCGCGGCTGTTGGCCGAACGGCTCGCCGAGCGCCCAGGCCTGACGGTCATGCTCTCGCTCGCCGGTCGGACCGCTTCGCCGGCGCGGCAGCCGGTGCCGGTGCGGATCGGCGGCTTCGGCGGCGCCCTCGGACTCGCGGATTATTTGGCCAGGGAAGGGATCGGCGCGCTGATTGATGCGACGCATCCCTTTGCCGCCGCGATCTCGGCGAATGCTGTCGCGGCGGCACGCCACGCTGGCGTGCCGCTCCTGGCGCTGCGGCGTCCGCCCTGGGTCACGGTCGCGGGCGACCGGTGGACGGAAGTGAGTGACGTTCGCGAGGCGGTAAATGCCATCGGGATGGCGCCGCGGCGGGTCTTCGTCACGCTTGGACGCAACGAGCTCGCGCCTTTCGCGGACGCGCCGCAGCATCACTATCTCGTTCGCAGCGTCGATCCGGTCGATCCGCCGCTCGCTCTGCCGCAAGTGATCTACGTAACCGGCCGCGGGCCGTTCGGCGAAGCCGAGGATGGCGCGTTGATGCGGGCGCACGGCATCGAGGTGGTCGTTGCGAAGAACAGCGGCGGCACCGCGACCTACGGCAAGATCGCGGTGGCCCGAGCGCTGGGCATCGCGGTGATCTTGCTGCGCCGGCCGCCGGCGTCCGCGGCGGTCGCGGTGGAGACCATCGAGGCCGTGATCGCCTGGCTCGATCATGCGCTTACCTCGGCGGCCGCGCGCGGCGTGTAGACCAGCGGGCCGCGGCCGGTGCGGTCAATCACGCGGGTCTCGCGCGAGCCGACGATGACGAGCGTCGCCATGTCGGCCTGCGCGGCGTCGGCAGCCTCCAGCATGACGACGCTGACGCGTTCGTCCGGGCGTCCAACCGCGCGGCCGAAGACCACGGGCGTCGACGCCGGCAGGTGGCGGCGCAGGCGTTCGAGCGCGCTGCCAAGCTGCCACCGCCGCGTCCGCGACACCGGATTATAAAGCGCGAGCACGAAGCCGGCGCCCGCCGCCGCATCGAGCCGCCGCTCGATCAGCTCCCACGGCTTGAGATTGTCGGACAGCGACAGCGCGCAGAAATCATGCCCGAGCGGAGCGCCGATCCGCGCCGCGACGGCGAGCATCGCGGTAATGCCGGGGACGATCGTAAGGTCGAGAGCGCGCCAGCTTTCCGGGCCGGTTTCGATCGTTTCGCAGATCGCCGCGGCCATGGCGAAGACCCCGGGATCGCCGCCGGAGACGATTGCGACGCGCGCGCCTTGCGTGGCATGACGAAGCGCGGCGGCCGCGCGCGTCGGTTCCTCGCGGTTCTCGGAGGCATGGCGGCTCTGTCCGGCCCGCGCCGCTACGCGGTCGAGATAGGGCGCGTAGCCGTAAAGCGCCTGCGCGGAGGCAAGCGCATCTTCGGCCTCCGCCGTGAGAAAGCGGGCGTCGCCCGGCCCCAGCCCGACGACAGCGAGATGCCCGGTCATGGCCGTCCCTCCCAGCCCGGCACGAGTACCACGGCGAAGTAGGGCGCCTCATCGTCGGGCTTGGCGGCGAGCGGGATCGTGACGGCGTCGGCCGTGGTGCCGCGCTCGACATAGATAGCGCGGTCAAGGCGGCCGCTGCATCGAAGCGCGCGCCGCAGCTTCGACAGGTGCCGGCCGACCTTCATCACCACGGCAGCATCGGCGTCGGCGAGCCGCCGCGCCAACTCGCTTTCCGGCAATGTCGCCGGCAGCACCGTGAAAATATCGTCGCCCTGCGCGATCGGCATTCCGGCCGCCGACCAGCAGCCCGACATGCCGGTGACCCCGGCGACGATCTCGGTCGCAAACCGCGGCGCCAGCCGCGCGTGCAGATGCATGTAGGAGCCGTAGAACAGCGGATCGCCGGCGCAGATCACCGCGACGTTGCGGCCGGCTTCGAGATGCGTGGTGATCGCGGCGGCCGCGCCGTCATAGAAGCTGCGGATCGCATCGCGATATTCGTTGCTGCATTTCGGCAGTTCGGTCGTGACCGGATAGTGGAGCGGCAGCTCGGTGATGCCGGCGCGCAGGTGGCGCGCCGCGATAGCGCGCGAATGGCTGGCGTGGCCGGCCTTGGCAAAATGCGCGATCACGTCGGCCTCGCCGAGCGCGCGCGCCGCCTTGAGCGTCATCAGCTCGGGATCGCCCGGGCCGACGCCGACGCCGAATAGCTTTCCGGCGCTATTTGATTTGACGCCGCTCACAGGCCGGGCCTCGCCAGCGCGTTGACGGCGGCGGCGGTCATGGCGCTGCCGCCGATGCGCCCGCGCACGATCAGGAACGGCACGCCGCGCGGGTCGGCGGCGAGCGCCGCCTTTGCTTTGGCGGCGCCGACGAAGCCGACCGGAATGCCCAATATCGCCGCCGGCTTGGGCGCGCCGGCGTCGATGAGATCGAGAAGATGGAACAACGCGGTCGGCGCGTTGCCGATGGCGACGACCGCGCCGGCGAGCCGGTCGAGCCAAAGCTCGAGCGCCGCCGCCGAGCGCGTGGTGCCGAGTCTTTCCGCCAGCGCCGCTACGCGCGGATCGTTGAGCGTGCAGATCACCTCGTTGCCGGCCGGCAGCCGCGCACGGGTCACGCCATGCGCCACCATCTCCGCGTCGCAAAGGATCGGTGC
>JASHXX010000359.1 GCA_030043335.1 Xanthobacteraceae bacterium | reverse complement strand
GCCGCTCGCGCCTTCGCCGGTACGCGCCTCACTCATGAAATCCACATAGGCGGTGCCCGCCGCGCCCTCAAGTAACCGATTGTTAACGCCGTGGACCACTTCTTGCTCGGGGAAGAGACGCCGGACCAAACGGCGGCGACGGACGGGCAAATGAAAATATACGTGCTCCTGATGCTAATCAGCGTCATTGTTGGCTTTTCCTATCTTCCGCGGAGAAATCGCGCCAAGCGGGCCGAGACGCCGGCGCCCGATTCAGTGCCTGCAAATGCCTAACGGTTGAGCAACGGCGGCGGTTGCAACCGCTCCAGGCCAGCCGCTCGCAGTTCACTCGTTCGCCAAAGCCAACACGGCGTTCCCGCGCAGCACCGCCTCGGCCTCGGCCGTCGGTCTTCCCGCCGCGTCGGCGAGGACGAGGCCCGGCAAGAGCGTCAGCGGCGCGCGACTCGCCTTGACCGCGCGAGCGAGCACGCGGATCGCCGGCATGCCCGGCTTGGGATAAACCGGCAACAGGGTGACGGCGCCGAAACCTTGGGCGAGCGCCGCAACGACCGCACCAAGACCGTCGGCGCGCCAGATTAGCGTCACAACGCCTTGCGGGCGAAGGAGCCGGGCCGCGGCGTTGAGCCACTGGCGGAGCGTATCCTGCGCGGCGACGCGCGCCAGCCGGCGGCCCCGATCGGGCGACGGATTCTGCGCCGCGTTGAACGGCGGGTTCATCAGCACGCGGTCAGCCTTCCCGGCCGCCAGCCCTTGCGCGGCGAAGGCTTTCAGCGGCGACGCCACGTCAAGGCAGACCACCCGCACGCGATCGCCGAGCCCGTTGCGCGCCGCGTTCTCGACGGCGAGCGCGGCGAGCGCCGGGTCGATCTCGACGAGCGTGACGGCAACGCCCTCGACGCGCCGGGCCAGCGCGAGCCCGGCGGCGCCGACGCCGGCGCCGAGCTCGACCGCGCGATCGCCGGCGCGGATGAACGTCGCCGCCGCCAACAGGATCGCGTCATGGCCGACGCGGTGGCCGCGGCGCGGCTGGCGAACGATGAGCTTGCCGCCGAGGACAGCGTCCTCGCTTACGCCGGCGCGCTCAGCCGACATCGCGGCGAAGCTCCTTGCCGAAGCCGGCTTCGGCAAGCAGTCGTCGCGCGGCCTCGACCTCATCGTCATCGACCAGGATGCGGCGCGGGAAGATGCCGATCGAGCCTTCGAGCACGCTCATGTTCTGATCGGCGACCAGGTGCTTGATGCGCGCGCCCTTGAGCAGCGCCTCGATCGCCGAAATCACCACCGGATCGTTGGTGCGGACGATTTCGCGCATGCTCAGCTCCGGCGCCGCTCTTCGCCGGGCGCGCGCAGCGCGAGATAGGTCAAGAGCTTCAGCTCGCGCCGGCCGCGGGTGACGGTGTCGAGAATGAGGCCGCAGGCGATCGACAGGAACGCGACCACCATCAGCCCAGTCGAGAGCACGGCGGTCGGCAGCCGCGGCACCAGCCCTTCCTCGACATAGGTGATGAAGATCGGAATGGCGAGGCCGACCGAGATAATGCCCAGCGCGAAGCCGAAGCCGCCGAACAGCGACAGCGGCCGCTCGGCGCGATAGAGCTTGAACACGGTCCAGAGGATGCGGAAGCCGTCGCTCCAGGTCGAGAGCTTCGAGGCCGACCCGCTCAGGCGCGAATAGTAGGGCGTCGCCACCTCGCCGACCGGCAATTCCAGCTGCAGCGCATGCACCGTCAGTTCGGCCTCGATCTCGAAGCCGCCTGACAGGATCGGGAAGGATTTCACGAAGCGGCGCGAGAATACGCGATAGCCAGACAGGATATCGCTGAAGGCGCGGCCGAACATATGGGCGACGACGCCGGTCAAGAGCCAATTGCCGGCACGGTGGCCGCGGCGGTAGGCGGCTTCTTCGCGATCGATGCGGCTTGCCACCACCATGTCGAGCCGCTCGTCGAGGAGCTTGGCGACCATCGCGGGCGCGCTCGGTGCGTCATAGGTCGCATCGCCGTCGACCAGCACGTAGATGTCGGCCTCGACGTCGTTGAACATGCGCCGCACCACGTAGCCCTTGCCCTGACGGCTCTCGCGGCGAACCACCGCGCCGGCCTGCTGCGCCGCGGCGGCGGTGCCGTCGGTCGAGTTGTTGTCGTAGACGTAGACCGTCGCCTGCGGCAAGGCCGCGCGGAAACCGCCGACCACGCTCGCGATCGCATGCTCCTCATTGTAGCACGGCACCAGGACCGCCACGTCGATCCGCAGCCCGGCGGCGCTGTCGGCAAGACTTTTCTCGGCAAGACGCGCGTTGCTTGACATTGCCCCTCTTAGCCGCCACCTCGATGGCGTCGACTGTCGGCAGACTTGGACACCGGCAGACTTGAACGCCAGCAGACTTGAACGCCAGCAGACTTGAGCGCTAGCGGACTTGCCGCCTCAGCATAGCGTTTCTATGCTCGCGCGTCCTCAGCGGAGAAACGGCGTGGCCGTCGTCGTCCCCTTCGAAAGTCCGCGCGAGCCGTCGATCGACCCGCTGGCCGAGCTGGTCGCCGCCGACATGGAGCGCGTCAACGCCGCCATTCTGGCGCGCACCGGCTCCGAGGTGACGATGATCCCGGAGGTCGCCAATCATCTGATCAATTCCGGCGGCAAGCGGCTGCGGCCGATGCTCACCGTGGCCTTGGCGCGGCTCACCGGCTATGGCGGCGACGGCCATATCAAGCTCGCGGCGGCGGTCGAGTTCATGCATACCGCGACGCTCTTGCATGACGACGTGGTCGACGACAGCGAGCTGCGCCGCGGCCGGCTCGC
>JASHXX010000358.1 GCA_030043335.1 Xanthobacteraceae bacterium | reverse complement strand
CAATGCCGCGGTCGCAGGCGCCGTGCTCGAGGAGGTGGCGCGGCCGGACGCAAGCGGACTTGCGCTTCTGCGCGAAGCCGCCGATGCGATGCGGCTCTCGGCGCGAGGCTATCACCGCGTGCTGCGCGTCGCCCGCACGCTGGCCGACCTCGACGGCGCCGACAAAGTCGGGCGGGTGCATCTCGCCGAAGCGCTGTCCTATCGCGCGCTCGCTGACGAAGCCAGGCGCGCGGCGTAGCGAGGATCGCGGGCACCAACCCCGCGTCAGCCTTCAGCCGTTGCCGTTGGCGACGTGGACCGCGCCGTGCATGCCGATCGCGGCGAGGAACTCCTGGCGGGTCTCGGCGCGGTCGCGGAATACGCCGAGCATGCGGCTAGTGACCATGGTGACGCCGGTCTTGTGCACGCCGCGCGTCGTCATGCATTGGTGCGTCGCTTCGGTCACCACCGCGACTCCATGCGGCTTGAGCACCGTATCCAGACACGCCGCGATCTCGGCCGTCATCTTCTCCTGGATCTGCAGCCGGCGCGCATAGACCTCGACCAGCCGCGCCAGCTTGGAGATTCCGACGATGCGGTTGCGCGGCAGATAACCGACATGCACGCGGCCGATGATCGGCGCCATGTGGTGCTCGCAATGCGACTCGAAGCGGATGTCGCGCAGCACCACGACCTCGTCATAGCCGCCGGTCTCTTCGAAGGTGCGCTTGAGATAGTCGCGCGGATCGTCGTTGTAGCCGGAGTACCACTCCTCATAGGCGCGCACCACGCGCCCGGGCGTGCCAAGGAGGCCCTCGCGGTCGGGATCATCGCCCGCCCAGCGGATCAGCGTGCGCACTGCCGCCTCCGCTTCCTCGCGGGCCGGCCGAGCCGGCCGGGCGGGCGCAGACGACGTCCCGCCTGGGCGCTTCGCGTTTACCAATTTGTCCATTCCGCTGTCTCCGGCCCCGCTGTCACCCATCCAGCATATGGGCTTCCCGACGGAAAAGCCCAAGGCGATGTTAACAAAGCGTCAACCCTTGCTCCAATCACCGTTCATGCCGGCAAGGGATGCGCAAGGTTCATAGGTCAATCTCGTCATCGTATCGATAACAAGAAGCGCCGCCGCGGCTTGCGGCCGAAGACCGCAGCCAGCGCGCCGGAGCGGGACAGGGACCATGCGCTCTCGCGCCACCCTCGGAAAACCCGCCATTTTCAGCCGCCGGCTCTTCTCCGCCATGGTGCGCGCCGCCGTCATCGGCTCGATGTCGTTTGCGGTCTCGTTCGGCTTTATCTCCGGCGCAACCTCGCCGCAGGCCAATTACGACCCCTACATGTTCGCCATCGGGGTCTCGGCGCTGTTTGGCGCCGCGTGCGGCGCCATCGGCATCTTGATTTCCCGCGTCCGGCAGATGAAGGCGGAGCTGCGCCAGCTCGAAACGCGGCTCGATCAGGCGGCGGATCGCAACTGGGAGATCAGCGAAGCGCAGGAACGGACCAAGAGCTTCTTCGAGGCGCAGGGCGACGTCATCGTGCGCCGTGACGCCGCCGGCAATATCACTTACGCCAACGACGCCTTCTGCGCACTCGCCGGCCGGCGGCGCGAGGAACTCCTGGCCAGCGCCTTTCGGCTCCCGGTCGAAGAACAGGTCGAGACCAGCCTTCTGCCCGACGGCACGCGGGTGCAGGACCAGAAGATCGCCGCGCCGAGCGGCTCACGCTGGATCGCCTGGCGCGAGGCCACCATCCGCACCGATAGCGGCAGCGAAATCCAAAGCGTCGGCCGCGACATGACCGACCGCGTCACCGCTGAGCGGGCATTGGCCGAGGCGCGCGACCAAGCCGAGGCGGCGAACCGAGCCAAGTCGCGTTTTCTCGCCATGCTGTCGCACGAGATCCGCACGCCGCTCAACGGCATCCTCGGCATGGCCGACCTGCTCGCCGACACGCCGCTCACGCCCGAGCAGGCCACTTACCTCAAGGCGGTCAAGACCTCCGGCGAGACGTTGCTGTCGCTGATCGAGGAAGTGCTCGATTTCTCCAAGATCGAAGCCGGCCGGCTCGAGCTCGAGACCCGGCCGTTCGCGCTCGCGGCTTTCGTCGAGGAAGCGGTCGAACTCCTCGGACCCCGGGCGCAGGCCAAGGGGCTCGAAATCTGCTGCTACGTCGACGAGCGCCTCCCGGCGCGCGTCGTCGGCGATGCGGTGCGGCTGCGCCAAGTGCTGTTCAACCTCGCCGGCAACGCCATCAAGTTCACCGAGGAGGGCGGCGTCTCGATCATCGTCGAGCCGGGCGCAGATCCCGACGCGGTCACGATTTGGGTTCGCGACACCGGCATCGGTATCGCGCCCGCGGATCAGGCTCGCATTTTTCTCGAATTCGAGCAAGCCGACGGCGGCTCGACCCGAAAATTCGGCGGCACCGGCCTTGGCCTCACCATCTCAAGGCGGATTGTCGAGGGCATGGGCGGCTCGCTCATTCTCGACAGCGCACCCGGCGCAGGGGCGACCTTCCGCGTGACCGTCCCGCTGCCGCGCGCGGGTGACGCCGACGAGCCGGCGCTGGCGGTGCCCGATCTCCGCGGTCATGACGTCCTGATCGTCGCACCCGCCGCAATCGAAGCCTCGATGATGGCACGACGCCTGCAGCGCTGGGGCGCGCGGACCAAGATCGTCCCCGATGAGCGGGTGGCCGAGGCGCTATTGCCGGAGCAGCTGTGGAGCGCCGTGTTGGTCGATCACGCGCTCGGCACGCCGGCAAGCGCGACGCTCGCCGGCGTCGCGGCGGCGATCCCGCGGCGGATCGTGCTGATCACGCCGGCGATGCGCAACGAGCTGGCCGCGCTCAACGCCGCCGGCTTCACCGGTTACCTGATCAAGCCGGTGCGCGCCGCCTCGCTCGCGGCCCGTTTTGCCGTCGAGCAGGCGTTCGATGCCGCCACCGCCGTCGAACCGGGCGCGGCGCCGGAACAGACGCGTTCCGACCGCGGGCTTTCGATCCTGGTCGCCGAGGACAACGAGATTAACGCGCTCCTTGCCCGCGGGCTCCTCACCAAGCTCGGCCATCGTCCGACCATGGCCGCGAGCGGCGCTGCGGCGATCGAGTCCTGGACGGCCGCGCGCGCGGCGGGAACTCCGCACGATTGCGTGCTCATGGATTTGCACATGCCGGGCATGGACGGGCTCGAGGCAACGCGGCGGATTCGCGAAATCGAAGCCGAAAGCGAGATGCCGCGCACGCCGATCATCGCGCTCACCGCCAACGCCTCAGCGGAAGACCGCGAGGCCTGCCTCGCCGCCGGGATGGACGGCTTTTTGGTCAAGCCGTTCGACCGCAAGCGGCTTGCCGCCGCGCTTGTGGCCGCCGGCGGCGCCGCACTGGCAGCGTGACGGCGTAGTTCGCGGTCACAGCCGGCGCAGCGCCACCTGCTCGACCTCGTGGCTGTCGCCCTTGGTCAAAATCAGGTCGGCGCGCGGCCGCGTCGGCAAGATGTTTTCGCGCAGATTGACGAGATTGATGCGGTTCCAGATCGACGTCGCGGTGGTGACCGCCTCCTCGTCGGACAGTTGCGCGTAGCGATGGAAATAGGACCGCGGATCGGCAAATGCGGTGCCGCGCAGCGCCAGAAAGCGGTTGACGTACCACGACAACAGCACATCCTCATCGGCGTCGAGATAGACCGAGAAATCGAAGAAGTCGGAAACGAACGGCACCGCCTTGCCGTCTTTGGGCAGGCGCCCGGCCTGCAGCACGTTGACACCCTCGACGATCAGGATTTCCGGACGGTCGATCTCGACCCACTGATTGGGGATGACGTCGTAGACGAGGTGCGAATAGAGCGGCGCCCGCACCGGCCGCCGGCCGGCCTTGATGTCGGAGAGAAAGCGCAGCAGCGCCGGCAGATCATAGCTTTCCGGAAAGCCCTTCTTCTCCATCAGGGCTTCACGTTCGAGGATGGCATTGGGGTAAAGGAAGCCGTCGGTGGTGACGAGATCGACTTTGGGCACGTTCGGCCAGCGCGCTAGCAACGCCTGCAAGACGCGCGCCGTGGTCGATTTGCCAGCCGCGACCGAGCCGCCGACGCCGATGATGTAAGGCATCTTGGCGTCCTCAGTGCCGAGGAATCCCTGCTGCGCGCGAAACAGGCGCTGGGTTGCCGCGACGTAGAGCGATAACAGCCGTGACAGCGGCAGGTAGATCTCCTCGACCTCGGAAATATCGAGCCGATCGTTGAGCGACCGCAGCTTGGCGATCTCGGCCGGCGCGAGCGTCATCGGCGTATCGGCGCGCAGCTTCGCCCATTCGGCGCGCGAGAACACCCGATACGGCGAGACGTCCTGGTCGGTGCGCTGCTCCATGCCGATCGTCCTCAGCCGCCCTTGCGCGCGGCCTTTTCGTCGAGGCCGGATTGGCGCGCGCGCTCCGCGAGCGCGGCTTCGACTTCGGCGAGCGCAATGCCGCGGGCGTGAAGGACAACGA
>JASHXX010000357.1 GCA_030043335.1 Xanthobacteraceae bacterium | reverse complement strand
CGACAAGGTTCATGAGCACTCCGACACGCTTCTTGCTTGCACGTTCGCGCGAACGCGCGATAAACGGCCACCCCACAGCCGCACCGCCGAGAATCGAGATGAAGTCGCGCCGCCTCATCGGTTCGCCCCTGCCGAAGTGATCGACCCTTATGACGCTATCACTCCGACCTTACGGATCACAGGGGCCCGCTGATGTCGGCTCGGGGTCGATTTTGTTGAAAAACTCTTCAGTTGCAACGCAGGTTGTTCGCTGATTCAGTTGCTGCCGGTGAGCAGGACTGAAGATCATGATGGGACACCGGCAAGTCGAACAGGCTGCGTTGTTCTATGAGTTTTCGCTGGAGAGGCACATTCCAGCGGATCATCTGTTGCGATCGATCGACCGGTTTGTTGAGCTTGGGGAGCTGAGGCGCGAGCTGGCGCCGTTTTACAGCAGCATAGGCCGGCCTTCGGTTGATCCCGAACTGATGATCCGGATGCTGATTGTCGGCTACTGCTTTGGCATCGGCTCGGAGCGGCGCCTTTGTGAGGAAGTGCACCTCAATCTGGCTTACCGATGGTTTTGCCGATTGGGGCTCGACGGTCAGGTGCCTGACCATTCAACCTTCTCGAAGAACCGGCACGGCCGCTTTCGCCAGAGCGATCTGCTGCGGCGCGTCTTCGAGACGGTTTTGCAACGCTGCATCAGAGAAGGTCTGGTCGGCGGCGAGGCCTTTGCGGTTGATGCCAGCCTGATCAGAGCGGATGCCAACCGGCAGAAGGGCATCGAAGGTGGGAACGGGCTGCCGGCAGAGGCGACCGGCCGGGCCGTCGAAGAATATCTGGCGGTGCTCGATAACGCAGCCTTCGGTGCGGCGAGCGAAGTAACGCCCAAGTTCATCTCGCCGGCTGATCCGGCCGCGCGCTGGACCGGCGCTCATGGTGGGCAAGCCTTCTTTGGTTATTCGACTAACTACCTGATCGACGTTGACAACGCGATCATTGTCGATGTCGAGGCAACCACGGCGATCCGGCAGGCCGAGGTGCTCGCCGCCAAACGCATGATCGAACGCTCGATGCAGCGCTTCGATCTCTATCCGGCCAAGCTCATGGGCGACAGCGCTTATGGCTCGGCCGAGATGCTCGGCTGGTTGGTCTATGAGCACGGCATCGAGCCGCACGTCACGGTGTTCGACAAATCGACACGCCAGGACGGCACCTTCTCCCGCGACGACTTCATCTACGATCATGCCGGCGACGTCTACTATTGCCCGGGCGGCAAGATGCTGACCACGACCGCTTCACTTGTGAATGATGGGGCGACGTTACGCTACCGAGCGAGCAAGTACGATTGTCAAGCCTGCCGCTTAAAGCCCCGATGCTGTCCAAAAGAGCCGGCCCGCTACGTACCGCGATCGATCTACGAAGGCGCCCGCGACATGGCGCGCGAAATCGCTCAATCGTGGCAAGGCCGGGTATCACGGCGGTTGCGCAAGAAAATCGAGATGCTGTTCGCGCACCTCAAACGCATCCTCAAGCTCGATCGGCTCCGACTAAGAGGACCGAATGGTGCACACGACGAGTTCCTCCTCGCAGCCACCGCCCAGAACCTCAGGAAGCTAGCGAAGCTGATACCGGCACCGAACTTAAAGCCGGCCTGAAAGACGGACCGAGTCAGTAATCAACCAGGCGGCAGCGCGCCCCTCGCTCTACTTCGATTTACTGCCCGACTTCTTCAACAGAATCGGCACTTAGCGTCACTTCCCTGCGCCGGACAATAATGTCCTATTGGAGTAACAACGGACATTGATCGGCAGGGGGACTGAATGCATCGGTCGTGAATGACCCACAACGGAAGTCAGACCGACAGGTCAGCGCCCGATTGGTTGTGAAACCGCGACAATACGCGCAGACTTAACCCCACCAATTCGGTATCCTGCCATCCGGCCCAGGCTTTGGGGGTCGCATGCAATTCGATCATTTGGGGCGGCGCGAGTTCATTGCTCTGGTCGGCGGCACTGTGGTCGCTTGGCCGATTGTCGCGCGGGCGCAGCAGCGGGACCGGATGCGACGGATCGGCATCCTGATGGGCTTTGGCGACGAGAGCGACCATGAAGCGCAGTCCTGGGTGGCGGCGTTCCGGGAGGAACTCCGGAAGCTCGAATGGACGGAGGGTCGCAACATCGAGGTCGACACCCGCTGGGCCGCAGCCGATGTCGAGTCGATGAAGCGATTCGCGAAGGAACTCGTCGCACTTCAACCTGACTTCATTCTTACGAGCAGCACACCCGCTACTGCGGCGATGCTGCAACACACTCGTACCATCCCGATCATTTTCGTGTTGGTTGCCGATCCTGTCGGTAGCGGCTTCGTCGCGAGCCTGTCGCGGCCGGGCGGCAACGCGACCGGTTTCACCCCTATCGTGGGCTCGCTGGGTGGCAAATGGGTGGAGCTTCTCAAGGAGATCGCCCCACACGTCGCCAGGGTCACCATGATGTTTAACCCGCCAACGGCGACATTTGTCGAAGGTTATCTGAACCCCTTCAAAGCCGCCGCTGCGTCCCTCGGCGTGAAGGCGATCGTCGCACCCGTTAACGACATGACCGAGGTTGAATCGCTCGTTTCCACAAGCGAGCCAAATAGTGGTCTGCTTGTGATACCGGATGTCTTCAACGTCGGCCATCGCGCGGAGATTACTTCGCTGGCTGATCGCTACCGTGTCCCTGCCATCTATTGGTCTCGTTCATTCGCTGAACTCGGCGGCCTAATCTCTTACGGCCCTAATCTCGTCGATGAGTATCGGCGTGCGGCGTCCTATGCTGATCGCATCCTCAAGGGCTCGAAACCGAGCGAGCTTCCTGTCCAGGCGCCAATCAAGTTCGAGCTGGTGATTAACCTGAAGACCGCCAAGGCGCTCGGCCTTGACGTGCCGCCGTCGCTGCTCGCGACCGCCGATGAGCTGATCGAATAACGATGTCATTTGCTGCACTGTTTGAGTCTGGTTCTGGCCCTTAGCGAACATTCCTCGATTCACGGCTGATGTCAGCTATCGGGGGAGAGCGGACATTGGTCGCGAGAATTCCAAAATCCAAGACGGTGCGCGATTCCGACGTGCACTCACATAATTTTTCGACTGGCCTTCCTCCCGCGATCCATTCCCGAGTTTGGGTGGTCGACAGTCGGGCCGCACGCAGCATTTTTCGACCTGTGTGCCTCCCTCAATCCATTCCCTAGTTTTCAGTTGCCGGCTGGCAAAATGGAACTGTACGAGACCAAGAGGACCAGGGACGTCAAAGGCGACATGTGAGTCGTTATCGCTCTTAGGATTTGCGCGCCGTTCACAAATCGGCAAACATTGAGATGCGCGCCGGGCGTCATGGGAGGGAATTGCAAGTGACTAAATGGACGGAATCAGGTCGCTCGGTCAGGATGAACCAACTGTAGGGCTTGTTGATGTCACGAGGGAATTGGTTCCTGCCAGCCACCGTCGTTGTGGTCCTCATGCTGGGCGCTACAATTGGAGCTTTCACGTACCGCGGGGATTTGGATTATCGCGACATTATGGACTCCAACCAACTGGTCCTGCAATCTCGGGCCAAAAACGAAGAGCTCGAGTCGCAAATTGCCGAAAAAGATGCAAAGCTCGCCGAGCTGGAAGCCAAGTTCAAAAGTGCTCAAGCCGCGCTGGATGCGATCGTACCTTCGAAGAACACCTATGTCATCAGTCCCAATCAATCGATGATCGTCGCTGGCGGTCATTTGACCATTGCATTGGTCGGTTCTCCCACAAACGGGGGCATCAACATCAACATCAACGGCAAGCAGCAGTCGGCAACCGCGGGTGACGTCATTAGCATTGCGCTCGCTCCGTCGATGACCTGCCAGGTGGGAGTCCAATCCTTTGATATGTTCAAGGCTGTCCTCACCGCATCGTGCGCGGCGGCGAAGCCTCAGTAATGGGTCGACGGAACGGCGATCAAGCGAGCCCTGTGCTATAGGGTTTTGGCTCGATGAGCGCATTCTGACGAGATCCACCTGCCCCAGGCGCATCGACGCTAACGCTCGAGTCAAGCCTGGAATTTTTTGACCTTCGCCTCTTTCCAAGCCATTCCCGAGTTTGGATTGACTTGCGCTCCGGTTGGACGACGATCCAGCCATGGGCTTCAACCGGCGCAAGATGGAGGCTGACCGGAAGGCCAAGGCCGACGCTGAGGCCGCCGCCAGGCGGGCGGCTGATCCTCAAGTGTTAGGGACGCCGAACGCCTGATCTCCGCTTGGAACGAACGCCAAGCCCGGCGGATGCCCCCCTGCTGTTCTCGCCGACCATCGGCGCGGCATTGGCCGCCCGGCACTGGTTCCTGTGGGCGCGCTGCCCGGCCTGCCGCACTACTCAGGCAATCGACCTGCGGACGCTCGACCGCCACCCCGACGCGGCGGTGACAAGCCTCATTCCGTCGCTATCGTGCCGCTCGTGTCGGCCCCATGCGCCGTTCGCCGAGCTCGTATGCCTGTCGA
>JASHXX010000356.1 GCA_030043335.1 Xanthobacteraceae bacterium | reverse complement strand
GCGAAGAAGCTGCCCGGCGTCGGACCGATCAGGCCGTAGAAGTTCTCGAAGTAGCTCGGGCGCACCGCTACCGCGATGACGCCGGCAAACGAGCCGTCGGGCGATTCGAGGCGCCGGGAGAGATCGAAGAAATCAGCGCCGATGCCGGGCAGGCGCGGCGAGCGCATGTCGCTCACATAAGTGCCGGCATCGCGGTCGAGCTGGGCCTTGAAGTAGTCGCGGTCATCGAAACGGAGGTCGGTCGGTACCGCGGCGAGGTTGCTCGCGGCCAGGGGCCGTCCGTCACGGCCGACCAGAAGAATGGCGTAGAGCTGCGGCATCACCCCGACGATGCGCGCCAGCCGCGATTGCGCCGCGCGGATCTCGTCGTCCGACATGCCGCGCACGATTTCGTTGACCTCAGCGAAGGTGCGATCGATGGTCTCGAACACCTTGAGCGAGTGCTCCTGCATGACGTCGAGCGAGCGGGTGATGCGCTCGTCGGCCACCGCATGGACTTCGCGGTAGGTGAACCAGGAGGCATAGGCGAACAGCGCCGCCGGCAGCACCACCGAGGCGATCATCGTCAATTGCAGCAGGCGGACGGCCGAATCCCGTGCTTTGTTCATCGACTGCCAAAATTGACTGCCCACTCCGGCTGGTGTCGGGCGAATATCAGGCAATTGTCCGGCGCGCCGCGCAGTATTCGCCGCCAACCGGGCACCAGCGAGGCAAGCGCGGCGGCGCCATGCAGCTATGCCGTGAACGCCGCGGCGCGTGGGAAACGATTGCCTGCGCGAAATCGTCGCGTTTGACGACAATGCAACATTAAGTCGCAGCTGCTGCTGCGAGAAGATACGGCGGGCCCGCGGACGGCCAGGCGCTGTGCCTTACTCCGGCTTGAAGTTCATCGCTACGCCGTTGATGCAGTAGCGCAGATGCGTGGGCGGCGGGCCGTCCTCGAACACGTGGCCGAGATGGCTGCCGCAGCGGCTGCAATGCACCTCAGTGCGCACCATGCCGTAGCTGCGATCGCTCGAGGCCTCGACCGAGCCGGGAACCGGATCGTTGAAGCTCGGCCAGCCGGTACCGCTTTCGAATTTCTGTTTGGAGGCGAACAGCTCCTGACCACACCCGGCGCAGAAGAACTTGCCCGCGCGCTTCTCGAAGTTGAGCGCACAGCTGCCCGGCGGCTCGGTGCCGTGACCGCGCATGATGCGGAACTGCTCCGGGGTGAGCAGCTTGCGCCACTCCGCCTCGGTGTGGGTGACCGGATATTGTTTGCTGTCCATGGCGGCGCCGCCTCGTTGAGGGGATCGGCAATCATATAAGCGCGAAAACGTGGCGGCCAAGCGGCCGCGCCGATCACGGCAGCTTGTCGAAGCCCTCGCCGAAGCCTTTCAGGCTCATCGGGAAGCCGATGCCTTCCTCGGGAGTCTGGAAGATGATGAAGGTCGAGGTCTGCCCAGTGCGCATTTGCCCGATCAGCTTGTCGTCCATGACCACTTCGGCGACGCAGCCATTCGGCAGGCAGCGCACGAAGCCGGCGCGGCCGACATCGGTGTTGTCGATCTTGAGGCCGAGCCCGGACGGCAGCAGCACGCCGAGCGGGGCGACGACGCGCATCAGCCGGCTTTTCTGATCGGTGGTCTTGAGCACGATCACGGTCAGCCCGACATTGGGCCGGTCCTCGGCGGTCACGCTTTGCATCAGCGCGCATTGCTCGGCTTGCGCGCCGGGCGGGGTGTCGCAGCGGATCTGCCAGTCGCCGTGAACCGAGCGGACCGCACCTTGCGCCCGGGCCGCGCCGCTCGATGCCGAGAGGGCGGCGCAAACGATGGCGCCGGCGGCGAGCGCTGCAGCCGTTCGCCGGCCCAGCGCGGCATCGAAGATCGCCATGATCGTGCTTCCTTTGACCAGTTTGCGACGGCGGCCCGGCGGCCTGCCGCCGGCGGCCGGCTGCGGACGAATCACCACGCCGCCCCTGCGGGCGCGAGCCTGCCTACATGGTGAGGTTAGGCTGTCAAGCGGCGATGAAAATCAAGCCATTATGGCCGCGGCAAGGACGCAAAATCTGAAGCGCCGCACGCGCGGGACCGGGCCGCGGATGCGCCGGAGACCTGCGCCGACGAGCGCATTGCGGTAGGCCGCGATTTGTGGTTTGAGGGGCCGGGATTTCCCCATCCCGCCGATGCCTGCCAAGGATTTAAGCCATGGCGCAAACTCCGCCGGCCCGCAGGCGGCGTCGGGCTGTCGCGACTGCGCTTGAGACGTTGGCGGCGGGTGCACGCGGTCGCGGCTGAGATTAAAGACAGGGAGAGTGGAAACAAATGGCGGCGATTTCACGCTTGACCGCGGCGGCGGTGACGATCGGGGCGTGGCTGGCGGGCGCGGGAGCAGCGTTTGCTGGCCTCGGGCAACCCACGCCCTGGCAACTCGGCCTGCAGGATTCCGGCTCGCCAGTGATGTCCGACGTCGTCAGCTTTCACAATTTCCTGCTGATCATCACCACCGCGATCACCGCCTTCGTCCTGATCCTTCTGCTGATCATCATGCTGCGCTTCAATGCGCGCGCCAATCCGACCCCCTCGCGCACCACCCACAACACCCCGCTCGAGATCCTCTGGACGATCGTGCCGGTGATCATCCTGGTGACGATTGCAGTGCCTTCGTTCCGCCTCCTGTTCCTGCAGCTCGACGAGCCGAAGCCGGACCTCACGGTCAAGGCGACCGGCAAGCAGTGGTATTGGAGCTACAGCTATCCGGACAACGGCAATTTCGAGTACGATTCACTCATTGTCGCCGACAAGGACCTGAAGCCAGGCCAGCCGCGCCTCCTTACCGCCGACAACGAATTGGTGGTGCCGGTGAACAAGGTGATCCACGTCCTAGTGACGGGCGCCGACGTGATCCACTCCTTCGCGGTGCCCTCGTTCGGCATCAAAATCGACGCCGTGCCGGGCCGGCTCAACGACACTTGGTTCAAGGCGACGCACGAAGGCATGTATTACGGCCAGTGCTCCGAGCTCTGCGGCAAGGATCACGCCTTCATGCCGATTTCGGTGCGGGTCGTGAACGACGCCGATTTCGCCAAATGGGTCGAGGCGGCGAAGAAGGAACACGCTGCCGGCAATGACAGCGCTCCGCCGAACACTTTGGCCGCCGTCGGCGCGCCGGCGCAATGACAGCCTGAGCCCGACGACGAGCACGCGTTACAGCAGGGACCGACAATGGATACGATGACACACGCGGCACACGGCGACGACAACGGGCATGCGCTGCCGCATGGCTGGCGGCGCTACCTCTATTCGACGAACCACAAGGACATCGGCACGATGTACCTGGTGTTCGCGCTGATTGCCGGCCTTATCGGCGGCATCTTCTCGATCCTCATTCGCGCCGAACTGATGTATCCTGGCCTGCAGATCTTCCACGAGACCCACTATTTCGACGTCATCGTCACCGCCCACGGGCTGATCATGATCTTCTTCATGGTCATGCCGGCGATGATCGGCGGCTTCGGCAACTGGATGATTCCGCTGATGATCGGCGCGCCGGACATGGCGTTCCCGCGGATGAACAACATCTCGTTCTGGCTGTTGCCGGCCTCATTCGCGCTGTTCACCGCCTCGCTGTTCTTCGAGGGCGA
>JASHXX010000355.1 GCA_030043335.1 Xanthobacteraceae bacterium | reverse complement strand
CACTGGCCAGATTCGCGGCGGTCAATCGAGCGGTCGGGTGTTCATCCGGGGTCAGGATACAACCGGCTGGGTGACGCATCACGTCGTGCGGCTCGGCATCGGCATCAAGACGCAAGTGCCTTCGGTGATGAATGGATTGACTGTTGCGGAAAATCTGTGGCTGTCGGCCCTGCGTAGCGCAGGGAGCGAAGGCGCCGAGGCTGCCGTCGACGAGGTGGTGTCGGAGCTCGAACTGGGCGGCATTGCCCGCCGGCTTGTTGGTGAGCTCGCTCACGGGCAGCGCCAGCTCGTGGAAATCGGCACCGTGCTCGCCAACAAGCCCTGGCTTGTGCTGCTTGATGAACCCGCCGCCGGACTGACCGACGCCGAAACCGAGCGGCTGGTCGCCATCATCAAGCGGATCAATCAGACCGCCACTTTGATCGTCGTCGACCACGACATGCATTTTGTGCGCACGTTGGACTCGTGGATCACCGTGTTTCATCAGGGCGCCATTCTTGTCGAAGGGCGCGCCGATAAGGTTCTTGCCGATCCGAGCGTACGCGAAGTCTATCTGGGGAACCGCGCATGAGCCTCCGCGAAGGAGAGGAACCGGAGAGCGCCGACGATCTGGCGAGCGGAGGCGGCGAGCCGAACGGCGTGGTGCTCGAGATCACCGGCCTGCACGCCGGTTATGGCGAGGTCCCGGTGCTTCGCGGCGTATCTCTTTCGCTTCGCGAAGGCGAGGCGATAGGGATCGTTGGCCATAACGGCATGGGGAAAACCACGCTGCTGAAAACGCTGGTAGGACTACTGCCGTCGCGCGGCGGCAAGATCGTCATTGACGGCGTTGACGTCACTTCATGGGCGGCGCACGAGCGCAGCCGCCTCGGCGTCGCCTACGTGCCGCAAGGCCGCGGCATCCTCGCCGGGTTGAGTGCCCACGAGAACTTGCGCCTCGCCTGGACGCCGGATTCCGGAGAGACCGAGGAGCGGGCGATTGAGCGCGTAGTGGAGATTTTCCCCCGCCTGAGCCGCCTCATGGACCGCAGAGGGGGCACCCTGTCAGGCGGAGAGCAACAGATCCTCGCCATCGCCCGCGCCTTGGTGCCGCTGCCCTGGCTTCTTCTCCTCGATGAACCGTCCGAGGGGATCCAACCCTCGATCATCGAGGAAATCGGCGCGATGCTGGCGAACTTGCGCGATAAGCATCGCCTGTCGATGCTTATCGTGGAGCAGAACCTAGAACTGGTGCTCGACGTCGCGAACCGCATCGCGCTCGTCGAGCGCGGCCGGATCACCCGCGAGCTCGATGCCGCCGCAGTGCGCGGCGGCGCCATAGCCGATCTGGTCGGGCTGGGCGCCGCGCGCGCCACGGGGCGTACCGCAATCCGGTCGCTCGGAGACGGCGCCGAGAATGCACCTCAGGCCAACGGGCCGACGCGGCGGCAAGCGAACGGACCGCGACCGTCTTCGGTTTCGCCGATCGCAGCGGCAGCACCGCAGTCTCGAAATTCGGCGATGGCCGCGCCAGCCGCCGCCACATCATTGGGGGGCCCCATGTCCACCGTCAGACGGCCAACGCTCGAGCAGATGCACGATATCGTCAGTTCGCTGCATTTCAGCATGTCGGAACCCGAGATCGCGGAATACCTCGAGGTGCTGGAAGGCACCTTTCAATCGTACGACCGCGTCAATCAGCTGCCCGACTACCTGCCGCCGGTCCGCTATCCGCGTACCCCGGGCTATCGGCTGGGAGCCAACGAGAATCCGCTCAACGCCTGGGCCGTAAAGACGGAAGTGCGCGGCGCGGCGCATGGACCGCTGTCAGGCAAACGCGTTGTTCTCAAGGACAACATCTGTCTTGCCGGCGTGCCGATGATGAACGGGGCCTCGACGCTTGAGGGCTACATTCCCGACATCGATGCCACCGTCGTCACCCGCATTCTTGATGCCGGCGGCACCATCGTCGGCAAGGCGCATTGCGAGTATTTCTGCCTGTCGGGCGGCAGCCACACCTCGGCGCTGGGCCCGGTGCACAATCCCTACAAGCACGGCTACTCGGCGGGCGGCTCATCGTCGGGATGCGGTGCGCTCGTTGGCGCCGGCGAGGTCGAGATGGCGATCGGCGGCGACCAGGGCGGTTCGATCCGCATGCCGTCTTGCTATTCCGGCTGTTACGGCATGAAGGCGACCCATGGCCTCGTTCCCTACACCGGCGTCATGCCGATCGAAGCCACCATCGATCACGCCGGACCGATGACGGCGACGGTGGGGGACAATGCGCTTCTGCTCGAGGTTATCGCCGGAAGCGACGGCCTCGACCCGCGCCAATATGACGTGCAGGTCGAGAAGTACAGCTTCACCGCCGGACTCGGCCGCGGCGTCTCCGGGATGCGCATTGCCGTGGTAACCGAAGGTTTCGGCTGGCCGGCGAGCGAACCGGATGTCGATGCCAAGGTCCGTGAGGCGGCGGAGCGCTTACGCGGTGCGGGCGCGATCGTCGAGCCGGTGTCGATCCCGATGCATCTCGACGGCGGCGCCATCTGGACACCGATCGCGCTCGAGGGCCTAGTCGCGCAGATGATGCACGGCAACGGAATGGGCTTCAATTGGAAGGGTCTCTACACAACGAGCTTGCTCGATGCGCATGCCAATTGGCGCGCCCGCGCCGACGAGCTTTCGCGCACACTGAAGATCTCGATGCTCGCCGGCGAATATTTCATCAAATATCATCGCGGCCACTTTTACGCCAAAGCGCAGAATCTCGGTCGGCTGCTCCGCAAGGCCTACGATGACGTCTTTGCACGCTACGATCTCTTGTTGATGCCGACGCTGCCGATGAAAGCAACCCCGCTGCCGCCCGCCAACGCACCGCTCGCGCTTTGGTGCCAGCGCGGCTTTGAGATGCTGCCGAACACCTGCCCGTTCGACGTAACTGGGCATCCGGCCATGAACATACCCTGCGGCATGAGCGACGGCCTGCCGGTCGGCATGATGCTGGTGGGCAAGCACTACGCGGAAACCACGATCTACCGCGCGGCACATGCCTTCGAACAACTCGGAGATTGGCGGAATTTCTGATCGACATTTGCAACTGCGGAGACCGCCGATGGCGGCAAGGCAGCACAATCCCTTCGGTTCGGATTTTCTGAACGGGGCCGACGACGAGCGGCTGCGGCCGCAGGGAACGCTGTCCTATGTCGCCGGCGCGACCGACGATGCCTTAAAGTTCATGACCATTCCGCAGCTGTTGGACCGCGCCTGCGCACGCCACGGCGGCCGCACCGCCGCAGTCTTCGCAGCCAGCGCGACCACGCTGACTTGGTACGACTTGCGCCAGCGATCCGACGATGTCGCTGCCGGCCTGCTTGCGCTCGGCGTCAGGCGCGGTGATCGCGTCGGCATCTGGGCGCCCAATCGCGCCGAGTGGCTCTACGTCCAGTTCGGCACGGCGCGCATCGGCGCCATCCTGGTCAACATCAATCCGGCGTACCGAAGTTCGGAGCTCGAGCACGCGCTAAACAAGGTCGGCTGCAAAGTGCTGATCATGGCGCGCCAGCACAAATCGAGCGACTATCTTTCGA
>JASHXX010000354.1 GCA_030043335.1 Xanthobacteraceae bacterium | reverse complement strand
GCGGTCAGCTCGCCCGCATGCTGGTGTTGGCCGCGGCGCGTCTCGGCTTCAAGTGTCACGTCTTTGCTCCCAATCCCGAGTCGCCGGCCTTCGACGTCGTCCATCGCGTAACCTGCGCCGACTATACTGACACGCGGGCGCTCGACGCGTTCGCCGCCGAGGTCGACGTCGTGACTTATGAGTTCGAGAACGTGCCGGCCGAGGCGGCAACCTTTCTGGCTGCGCGCCTTGCGGTGCTGCCCGATCCGCAAATTCTGGCGACGACGCAGGATCGCCTGGCGGAGAAGACCTTCGTCGCCGGTCTTGAGATCCGCACCGCGCCCTTCGTCGCGATCTCCGCGCCCGGCGAGCTCGCGCCGGCGCTCGAGGTGATCGGCCGGCCGGCGGTGCTGAAGACGCGGCGTTTCGGCTATGACGGCAAAGGCCAGGCGATGATCCGCAATGGCACCGATCCGGAAGCCGCCTGGCGCGAGGTCGGCGGCCAGGCTTGCATCCTCGAAGCCTTCGTCGCCTTCGAGCGCGAGGTGTCGGTCATCGCCGCGCGCGGCCATGACGGCGCCGTGGAAAGCTTCGACGTGACCGAGAACGAGCATCGCAACCACATTCTGAAAATCTCGCGCGTGCCGGCCGCCTTGCCGGAGGCGACGGCGCTGCGCGCACAAACGATCGCGGCGACGATCGCCGATCATTTCGCCTATGTCGGCGTGCTCGCCGTCGAGATGTTCGTGCTTGGCAACGGCCAGGAGCTCCTGGTCAACGAGATCGCGCCGCGCGTCCACAATTCCGGCCACTGGACTCTCGATGGCGCCTCGGTTTCGCAGTTCGAGCAGCACGTCCGGGCGGTCGCCGGCTGGCCGCTGAGCAAGCCCGTTCGCCGCGGCCGGGTCGAAATGGTGAACCTCATCGGCGATGAGGTGGAAGACTATCGGCCCTGGCTCAGCGTCCCCGGCGCCGCTGTGCACCTTTACGGCAAGACCGCCATACGCCCCGGCCGCAAGATGGGACACGTCACGCGGGTCTTCGCCGACTAAAGCCGGCCGATCTGGCTGGTGGACTTGCAGGCGTTATTCTGCTACATCTTGCTGCAAGGTGGCGCGGGCGCTCACGCCGGCGCCACTATTCCATTTACGAGCGCACTCACTGAGCGCATTTGAACGAGGAGGATGCGTGCAGGTTCTTGTCCGCGACAACAATGTCGACCAGGCCCTCAAGGCGCTGAAGAAGAAGATGCAGCGCGAGGGTATTTTCCGCGAGATGAAGCTCCGCGGTCACTACGAAAAACCATCGGAAAGAAAAGCGAGGGAGAAGGCCGAGGCGATCCGCCGCGCCCGCAAGCTGGCGCGCAAGCGGTTGCAGCGTGAAGGCCTGCTGCCGATGAAACCGAAGCCTGCGCCGGGCGGTGCCGGCGGCAGATCCGGACCGCCGCGCGCTCCCCGTTTCGGCTGAGACGCCAACCTGTCGCGAAGTCGGCGCGGGCGTTCTCGCGCGCGCATATGTCTTGGCCGGTTCGGCGCGTTGCCGGTTCGGGGCTATCGTCTCGCCGCCGCGTGATCTACCGTAGGCGCGTAGAGACGTGGCGATGCCCCGTGGCATCGGATTATGAGACCAGCGTTGGCGATGAGTAGGCGGCAGGTGTGGCCGCGCCCGGGCACGGCGCTTGCGGTCCCGGTGCTTGGCGCGCTTGGGCTTGCTGGCTGCACGATGCTCGGATCCGCGCCGTCGCCGGCCGACGACGCGCTCGCGGGGACCTCGCAATCCAACCTGACCTCGCTGAGCGAAGTCGTTGCCAAGCACCCCGAAGACCCGCAAGCCTATAACATGCGCGGTTCGGTGTTCGGCGAGGCCGGGCGCACCGAGCAGGCGCTCACCGATTTCAACAAGGCGATCAGCCTCGATCCGAACTACGCGCAGGCCTACGCCAACCGGGGCCTCCTCTATCGGCAGACCAACAAGCTCGATCTAGCGCTCGCCGACTACAACAAGGCGCTGTCGATCGACGGCGGCTACGCGCCGGCCTATCTCGGCCGCGGCGTCGTCTACCGCCAGCAAGGCCACGGCCTTGAGGCGCTCCAGGACTTCAACAAGGCGATCGCGCTCAAGCCGGACAATGCGCAGGCCTATTATGAGCGCGGCCTGCTCTACCAGATCCAGCATCAGCACCAGTTCGCCATCGACGATTTCACAACCGCAATCGGGCTCGCTTCACAGAAGGCAGAGCCGCGCGTGGCGCGGGCGCTGAGCTACCTCGCCATCGGCGACGCCAAGTCGGCGGCGGGCGATCTCGACGAGGCGGTGCAGATCGCGCCGGGGAGCCTCCAAGCCTGGGCGAGCCGCGGGCTCGCCTATGAGCGCCTCGGGCAGAAAGAGAAGGCCGCGGGTTCCTACGCCAAGGCGCTCAACATCAGCGAGAAATACGAGCCGGCAAAGGCCGGCTTCGCCCGGGTCGGCGGCAAGGTCGGACAAACCTACCAGACGTTTTGAGGGTCGCGGACGGGAGGCGGCGGCGATGGCGATCACGCTCAACCACACTATCGTCCCGGCGCGCGACAAGCTCGCCGCCGCGAAGTTCTTCGCCCGCATCTTCGGCCTCAAGCGCGGGCACACCGACTATTTCGCGCCGGTGCGCGTCAACAAGTCGCTCACGCTTCTGTTCGACGACGACACCAAGTTCGAAAGCCATCATCTGGCCTTCCACGTCAGCGCGCGCGAGTTCGACGCCATTCTGCGCCGGATCAAAAAAGCCAAGATCGCCTTCGGCAGCGCGCCATGGAGCCTCGACGACGGCAAGCTCAACGATTGGAACGGCGGCCGCGGCGTTTATTTTTGCGACCCGAACGGCCACGTGCTCGAGCTGATGACCGTGCCGCAATGAAGATCGCGCACTACGGATCCAAATCCCCGGCGAGGAACCGGCCGACCGCATGCAGCGCTCCGTGCTGGTCGAGGTCTTCGTGGTCGCCGTCGAGGAAGCGCACGATGTGCTTCGGAGCCTTGGTCGCCTCGAACAACCGCTCGCCCATCGCGTAGGGAACGATGCCGTCGCGCGCGCCGTGCAGGATGAGCACCGGCGCGGTGACTTTTCCGATTTGCTCGTCGGAACGAAATTGGTCCTTCATCAGGAGCCGCACCGGCAAGTACCAATAGCGCTCGCTGGCGACTGCGGCGGCCGACGTGAACGGCGCTTCGAGGATGACGCGGCCGACCGGCTTTTCCGCCGCCAGCGGTACGGCGACGCCGGAGCCGAGCGACTCGCCCCACAGCACCAGGTCCTTGACTGGATAGCGCGCGGCGGCGAAGGCGTAGGCGGCCTCGCCATCGGCGATCAGGCCGGCTTCGGTCGGGATGCCGGTCGAGCCGCCATAGCCGCGATATTCGAGCGCGACGAGGCCGATGCCGTCGGCGAGGAGCCGGCTGAAGCGGTCGACGCGATAGCGCAGCGCGCCGCCATTGCCATGGAAATAGAGAATGATCGGTCGGTCGCCGCGCGGCGGAACGTGCCAGGCGATCGATTTGACGCCGTCGGAGGCGGTGAGCGTGACCTCCTGTGCGCTCGGCAGTCCGGCCTGCGCCGGCGACGTATGCAGCGTCTCGGGAAAGTACATCATCGAGCGCTGCGTGACGTAGAGCATCGCGGCGAAGCCGAGATAGGCGCAAAATAAAACAACGGCGATGGCCATCAGCGCGGTTCTCGCGTACGCGATCCAGAGTGGGCGCGGTTCACGGCGCCACAACAGCGCCGGCAGCTGCCGCGCGAGCGCCTTGAGCCGCCGAACCGACAATGACCTTCCGTTACGCGCATGCAAGCGCGGGCCGCTCGCTGAGGCGTTGTCGCCGACCGGCCCGCGGCGGGCTGGGAGGGAGCGCATGATCGGGTCTCTCGTCGGCACCTTGACGCCCGCAGGCGACGCGCGTGGCGGGCAGCCGATATCCACGACGCCTCTGTCACAAAACAAGCCGGCCGGCTTAGGCAAGCCGGCCGGTCCAAAGCCTAGCGCATCAGCGCGCGATCAGGGACAGACCTGCACGGTCCGCCAGTCGTAGCCGTAACCCTCGACCCAGACCCGACGCTTGGCCCAATGGCAACCCGGCGCGAGCTGCGCATAAGCGGGCGGCGGCGGATAATAGGCGCCAGGCGGCGGTGCGGCGCCGGGAGGCGGCGGCGGATAATAGCCGGGAGGCGGCGGCGGGTAATAGCCGGGCGGCGGGCTGTTGGCGACCGCGTTGCCGACGACCGCGCCGACGAAGAGGCCGCCGAGCACGCCGGCGGTAACCGCGCAACCGAAGCAGCCGGCGTTCGCGGTCGACGGGGCACTCAAGGCGGCCAAACCGATGCCCGCGGCGCCGACAAGCGCAATGAGCGATTTGTGCATGTGTTCTCCTCGTGCGATCGGTCGGGCGCCGATCCCATTTCGTGATTTAGGCGGGAAGTCCCCGTAAACCCCCGAATCCTCGCTGCCCCTGGCCCACTAAAGGACGCACTCTTTGGCGGAAATTTGTTGCGGCTGCTGCATTTG
>JASHXX010000353.1 GCA_030043335.1 Xanthobacteraceae bacterium | reverse complement strand
CCGCTCGGCTTCCCGCTTTACGTCGGCGATCGACTTGACCACCTTGACGCCGCCGGCCTTGCCGCGCCCGCCGGCATGGATCTGCGCCTTCACCACCCAGACCGGCCCGCCAAGCTCGCCCGCTGCCTTCACCGCTTCCTCGGCGCTGAGCGCCGGAATGCCGCGCGGCACCGGCACGCCGAACTCGCGCAGCACGGCCTTGGCCTGGTATTCGTGGATGTTCATGCGAGGATGCCCGAGCCTGATCGTCCGTCATCCTGAGGTGCGAGCGGAGCGAGCCTCGAAGGATGCGGCCGAGGTGCCCGCGCCGTCGCCTTCGAGGCCCGGCGCTGCGCCGGACGTCTCGGGGTGACGGATTGCTTATCTGCCGAGATCTGGGGCGATCTTCTTGCAGGCCTCAACCAAGCTCTCCACGGCTTGCGCCGATTTGTCGAACATGCCGCGCTCAGCGCTGTTGAGCTCGATCTCGACGATGCGCTCGACGCCCTTGCTGCCGATGACCACCGGCACGCCAACATAGAGGTCTTTGATGCCGTATTCGCCGTTGAGCCAGGCCGCCGCCGGCAGCACGCGCTTCTTGTCGCGCAGATAGCTTTCCGCCATGGCGATCGCGGAAGCGGCCGGCGCATAAAACGCCGAGCCGGTCTTAAGCAGGCTCACGATCTCGCCGCCGCCATTGCGGGTGCGCTCGACGATGGCGTCGAGCCGGGCCGGCGTGGTCCAGCCCATCTTGACCAGATCGGGAAGCGGGATGCCGGCGACGGCCGAATAGCGCACCAGCGGCACCATGCTGTCGCCGTGACCGCCGAGCACGAAGGCGGTCACATCCTCGACCGAGACGTTGAACTCGTCGGCGAGGAAATAGCGAAACCGAGCCGAGTCGAGCACGCCCGCCATGCCGACGACCATCGCCTTCGGCAGTCCGCAGCATTTCTGCAGCGCCCACACCATGGCGTCGAGCGGGTTGGTGATGCAGATGATGAAGGCGTTGGGCGCATATTTCTTGATGCCGGCGCCGACCTGCTCCATCACTTTGAGGTTGATGCCGAGCAGGTCGTCGCGGCTCATGCCCGGCTTGCGCGGCACGCCGGCGGTAATGATGCACACCGCCGCGCCCTCGATCGCCTCGTAGGAATTGGCGCCGGTGAAGCGGGCGTCGAAGCCATCGACCGGCGACGACTGGACCAGATCGAGCGCCTTGCCCTGCGGCACGCCCTCCATGATGTCGAACAGGACGACGTCGCCGAGCTCCTTGAGCCCCACCAGATGCGCCAGCGTGCCGCCGATCTGGCCAGCGCCGATCAACGCAATCTTGCTTCGCGCCATTCGACGAAACCCCTGACTGGCAAAGACGCCCCGGCTGCGGCGGTCCTTAGCCGTTTCGGCAGATCCGTTCAAGACGGCCTCGCCCGGCCGGGGCGATCAAGCGGCGCTCAAGTCTCGACGATGCCGGCCGAGGAGCCGGAGAGCTGCGCGTGGGCGGCGCCGTGCGGTCGCGCCAGGTAGGCCTGCGAGCGCATTTCGACGAGACGCGAGGCGGTGCGCTTGAATTCCTGAGCTTCGAAACCTTCGTCGGCACGATAGAGCGCGTCGGGCTCCGCCGCAGCCGAGGCAATGAGCTTGACATTCATGTCGTAGAGCGTGTCGACGAGAATGATGAACCGTTTCGCCGCATTGCGCTGGTCGAAGCCGATCACCGGCACGCGGTCGATGATGATGGTGTGGTATTCGCGCGCGATGCGCAGATAGTCGGCGGCGGCGAGCGGCGCTTCGCACAGATCATGGAAGCGAAAGCGCGCGACGCCCATGGCGGCGCACGGCACGCGGACGCTGCGGCCTTTGAGTGCAAGGTCTTGCGCCGTTCCCTCATGCCCGCCGGCGAGCCGCCGCCAGGCCTGATCGAGCGCGGCGTCGGCCAGCGCATCCGCCGGAACGTGCCACACCGGCATGCCGGCGAGCTTCTCGAGCCGGAAATCGGCGCGCGCATCGAGCGGCACCACGTTCATGCGCTCCTCGAGCATCTGCACGAACGGCACGAACAAGGCCCGGTTCAGCCCGTCCTTGTAGAGATCGGCGGGCGGCACATTCGAGGTGGCGACCACAACGATGTCGCGTTCAAACAATTCGGCGAACAGCCGCCCGAGGATCATTGCGTCGGCGATGTCGGTGACGTGGAATTCGTCGAAGCAAAGCAGCCAAGCCTCCTGCGCCAGCTGCGCGGCTGCGAGCCGGATCGGATCCTCCCCGGCGTGCTCGCCGAGTTTCATCTGCTGCCGGAAACCGTTCACCCGCTCGTGCACATCGAGCATGAATTCATGGAAATGCGTGCGGCGCTTGCGCACCACCGGGCTCGCTTCGAAGAAAAAGTCCATCAGCATCGTCTTGCCGCGCCCGACGTCGCCGCTGATGTACAGCCCCTTGATGCGCGCTTGTTTGCTTTCGCGGCTGCCGAACAGCCAGCCGAGCGACGACGATTTGCGCGCCAGGCGATGCTCGGCGATGCGCGCTTCCAGTCCCGCGAGCTGACCGACGAGGGCGCTCTGCGCGGCGTCGCGCTCCAGGCGGCCCGCAGCGATACCGGCCGCGTATCGCGCTGTGATCGAGTTCGTCATTTCCGATTAACCGTTGCGGAGGAAACGTGGCGGGAAACGGCGAAGGCTTAGCGATATCGTGGACATGCCGAGATGATGCTGTCGTCGGGCGGTTATAAATATTTGCGAGCCATGCGTATACGGAATGGAGGCATGTCGCTCAATGCTTCGGCTTGTCAAACTTTGGCGACACACGACATGATAATTTGATTCGTGACGCACGCGCGAAGACGCTCGTCACTGCTGTCGATGGAGGACGCGACCAGGAGGGCTCTTTGGTTGACGACAACGCTAGGAGACCCGTGGAATGCAGGACGTTCTTCCCGAAGACGGCATGATCCGCAAATTGTGGATCGGAGAGACCGCCAAATATCGCGACCATATCTTGCGACTTGATCCGGTGAGCCGACGCAACCGGCTCGGCGGCGGCGTGTCCGACGACTTCATTCGCGACTATGTGGATCTTTCGCTGTCGCTCGACGCCGTGGTCCATGGCTTCTTCGTCAACGGTGTCATCCGCGGCGCCGCCGAGCTGCGGCCGCTCGGCCAGCGCTTTGCCCGCCAAGCCGAGGCCGCGATCAGCGTCGAGAAGCCGTGGCAGAGTCATGGCGTCGGTTCGGCCTTGCTGCGCCATACTTTGCTCGCCGCGCGCAACCGCGGCTTCCGGCTGCTGCACATGGCCTGCCTCGCCGACAACCTGCGTATGCAGCAGCTGGCGCGCAAGTTCGATGCCGAGTTGTCGTTCGATTTCGGCAGCGTGGTCGGCGAAGTCGAATCCTCGCGTCCGACCCCGCTGTCGCTGATGCGCGAGATCCTCGCGGACAGCCACGGATTTGCGACCGCGATGCTCGATCTTCAGTCGCGCATGCTGCGAGCGTGAGATCACCCGCTCTTACAGAGGCGGGTGCGCGGGCGCCCATCTCGGCTCGGCGGTGGCGAGCGGATAAGCCTCCTCGACGACATAGGGACCGCCGCCGACCGAGGAGCGCGAGGAGAACAGTACGAAGCGCGAAATGCTAAACGATGCCGAGCGGTAATGGCCGCGCGCCGCAAGGTAGTCAGCGACCTGCCGGCTTGACGAGTCGCGCAATCGGGCGAGCGTGACGTGGGGCGTGTATTTGCGCCCCTCGGGCCCGAGCCCGAGCCGCTGCAACAGCCGCTCATGCTCGGCCTGCAATTCGATCAGCGCCGAGCCGGCGGCCACCGCGGCGACCAGTGCGCGCGGTTTGCGGCCGCCGAACGAGGATAGTCCGTCGAGGCGCAGTTCGAACGCCGCGCGCTGCACGCGACCGAGCAGGGAGGCGATGTCGCGCGCCAAGGCATCGTCGATGTCGCCGATGAAGCGCAGCGTGAGGTGATAATTTTCCGGATCGATCCAGCGCGCTCCGGGCAGGCCGCCGCGCATCGTGGCGAGCGACTGCGCGACGCGGGACGGGATCTCGAGACCGGTGAACAGACGGGGCATGACAACCTGCGGCTCGTCGCCCGCGATTCGCAGCCGCGTCAGCATGCAGGGATCGCCTGCGGCGCGCAACCCTCACGACGGTTGCTGCGAGCGGACGCGGGCGACGAGTTCCTCGACCTTGGGCAATGCCCGCCGCACAATCGCGTTCACGCCGGCGGCATTGGGATGGAGCCCGTCGTGCTGATCGAGGCTGAGGTCGCCGGCGACGCCGTCGAGGAAAAACGGGTAGAGCAGGGCGCCATATTTGGCGGCAAGCTCCGGGTAAATCCGCTCGAAAGCGTGATCGTAGTCGGTGCCCAGATTCGGCGCCGCGCGCATGCCGCACAGGAGCACCGCGATATGGCGTTCGCTCAGGCGGCGCAGAATCGCCTCGAGCGCGGCGCGCGTCACCTCCGGCTTGATTCCGCGCAGCATATCGTTGGCGCCGAGCTCGAGGATGACCGCGTCGGTGCCCTCCGGCACCGACCAGTCGAGCCGCGCGAGACCGTCCGAAGCGGTATCGCCGGAGACACCGCCATTGACGATCTCGGCGGCGACGCCCTTGGCGGCGAGTGCGGCCTCAAGCTGCGGCACGAAGCCGTCCTGCTCCGGCAGGCCGTACCCGGCCGTGAGCGAGTCGCCGAGTGCCACGATCTTGACCGTCCCGGCGCGGGCGGCGGGCACCGCTGTCATTGCCACGAGCCCGACGCCGCAAACCGCCGCAACAAGCGCCGGCGCCAAGATTTGGCGCATTACCCTCCACCCCCCATATGATAGCGCGCGATGCCACGGTGAGAGGCGCAGGTCAGCCGGAATCATGCAGGACATTTCGGGGCTTCCTTTCGCCGGCGCCGCCGTCGCGCTGAGCGGCGTCAACCTGTCGCTCGGCCGCGGCGCCACGCGAGTTCATATCCTCAGAGACATCAACCTGAATATAGGACGTGGCCAAGCCGTCGGCCTGCTCGGACCCTCGGGTTCGGGCAAATCGACGCTGCTCATGGTGATGACCGGGCTCGAACGGCCCGACGGCGGCTCGGTCATGGTCGCCGGCGAGGCGCTGCATCAACTCGACGAAGACGCCCTCGCGCGCTTCCGCGGCCGGAATACCGGCATCGTCTTTCAGGGCTTTCACCTGATCCCGACCATGACCGCGTTGGAAAACGTCGCCGTGCCGCTCGAGCTTGCCGGCGTCGATGACGCATTGGCGCGCGCTGCGGGCGAGCTGACGGCGGTCGGGCTCGGCGGCCGCCTCCATCATTACCCGGCCGAATTGTCCGGCGGCGAGCAACAGCGTGTCGCGCTCGCCCGCGCGCTCGCGCCCGATCCTGCGATCCTCGTCGCCGACGAACCCACCGGCAATCTCGATGAGGCGACCGGCAGCGAGATCATCGAGCTCTTGTTCCGCGGCCATCGCCAACGCGGCACCACGCTCGTCCTTGTCACCCACGACATGGCGCTCGCGGCGCGCTGCGACCGCGTGCTGCAAATGCATTCGGGCCGGATCGAGAGCCGCGGCGGCAAAAGGCCTATGAGGCATTAGGCACCGGATGACCGCCACCCCGCGCGTGCCGGTCGGCCTCAAGCTCGCTTATACCGCGTTCATGGTGGTACTGATTCCAGTCTATTGGCACTATTACGGGCCGACGAACTTCCTCTATTTCTGCGACGTCGCGCTGATCCTGACGCTGATTGCGATCTGGCCCGAGAACGCACTCATGATCTCGATGTGCGCGGTCGGCATTCTGGTGCCGCAGGCGTTG
>JASHXX010000352.1 GCA_030043335.1 Xanthobacteraceae bacterium | reverse complement strand
ATTCGAAATCCTTGCCGCGCCGCCCGCTCACCGCTTTGAGCGCGTCGAGCTTCCCGGTCGTAAGGCTGTCGGTCTCGTGCAGCAGCCTTCCGATCAACGTCGACTTGCCGTGATCGACGTGGCCGACGATCACGATGCGGATGAGCGGACGGCGCGGGGCTTGATCGCCAACGGTGCGTTCTTTGATGAGCATGTTCATGACGATCTGGTCCGTTGTTTCTGGTCCGTTGTTGCCGGCGTTGACGGGTCAAAGGTAACCGCTGCGGCGAAGCCGCTCGAAGGCGTCCTCGGCCTTATGGTCCATCGCGCGCCCGGCGCGCTCGGGAATTTTCGTGGCTTCGAGTTCGCTGATGATGGCGTCGATGGTCGCCGCCCGCGAGGCGACCGGAAGGGTGATGTCGGTGTCGCCGAGCGAACGGTAACGCTTGCCGGCGCGCGCCAGATAGAGCGGGATGATCGGAATTTGCTCGCGTTTGGTGTAGGCCCAGATGTCGGCCTCGGTCCAGTGCAGGATCGGATGAATACGCAGATGCGCGCCAACCGGCGGCGCGGCGTTGAAGTGGTCCCAAAACTCCGGCGGCTGGTCGGCGACGTCCCATTCGCCCTCGCGGCCACGCGGCGAGAACACGCGCTCCTTGGCGCGGGTCGGCTCTTCATCGCGGCGGATGCCGGCGATAAGGCCGTCGAAGCCGTATTTGGCGAGGGCGAGCCGCAGCCCTTCGGTCTTGCGCGCTGCCGAGCGCGCCGCCGGCGGAAGGGTCGGATCGATCGCTTCAAGCGGCGGGCACTGCTCGACCTTGAGATCGAGCGACCACTCCGCGGCGTAGCGTTCGCGGAAGGCGTACATCTCGGGAAATTTCTTGCCGGTGTCGACGTGCAGCACCGGGAAGGGAACGCGCCCGAAGAACGCCTTGCGCGCGAGCCAGATCATCACATTGGAGTCCTTGCCCAGCGACCAGAGCAGCGCCAGCCGCTTGAGCCGGCCGAAGGCCTCGCGAAAAATAAAGACGCTTTGCGCCTCGAGATCGTCGAGCCGGTCCACTTGCGCCTACTCCGAGCGCACCAACCGCGGGCGAACGGCGATGACGGCAAAGAGCGTCTCTTGCGGTGCGGGAGACCCCATCGTTTCTTCCAAGGCGGGCTACGCGGAAAGGAGAATATTTCTTCTGTTTTAGCGAGTTATCTCTTTGTATATGGAAAAGAATTTCGGTCAATCAAAGAATTTGCGGCAATGATTTCGTACGCCAGGCATAAGGTCTAGCCGCGCCAATACCGATCTTCCCAGCTTCGCGACAGCCGCATCGCGGACAAAATGAGTCCGGCCATCGAGTAGGTCTGCGGGAAATTGCCCCACAGTTCGCCGGTGCGCGGATCGACGTCCTCGGACAGGAGGCCGTAGCGATTGCGGTGCTCGAGCGCATCCGTGAACAGGTCGCGCGCGGCCTCGCGGCGTCCGAGCGACCACAGCGCGTCGATCAGCCAGAACCGGCAGATCAGGAACGCGGTCACCGGCAGACCGAAATCGTCGGCGCTGGCGTAGCGCATCACGTGCTTTTCGTGGACCAGTTCGCGCTCCATGGCGGCGACGGTCGCGGCAAAGCGCGGATCGTCCACCTCGACGACGCCGAGGTCGGCGAGCAGCAGCACGCTGGCGTCGAGATCGTCGGAGCCGAACGCCGCGGTGAAGGCGCCGCGCTTCTCGTTCCAGGCGCGGTCGAGAAGCACGGCGTGGATCGGCTCGGCGATCGAGTTCCAGTATTTGGCGCGGTCGTCGCGCCCGATGCGCGCCGCGATCGCCGCGAGCCGCTGGCAGCCGGCCCAACACATAGCCGCCGAATGGGTGTGGATACGCTGGCGGCCGCGGTATTCCCAGATGCCGGCATCGGGCTCGAAGGCCTTCTTGGCGGCGCGGCTGCCGAGCGTTTCCAGGAGATGAAACAAGCCTTCGTCGCCGGGCCGCGGCAGGCGGCGGTCGAAGAACATCGGCATGGCGGCCAGGATGACGCTGCCATAGGCGTCGTGCTGCACCTGATCGACCGCGGCATTGCCGATCCGCACTGGCCCATCGCCGCGATAGCCGGCAAGGTCCGGCGCGGTGCGTTCCTCAATCGGAGTCGAGGGCACAACGCTGTAAAGCGGACGCAGCTCCTGATCGGGCTTCGAGACGATCGACAGCGTGAACGAAATAAACTCCTCCATGGTGCGCGTAGCGCCGATGCGGTTGAGCGCCTGGACGACGAAATAGGCGTCGCGCAGCCAGCAATAGCGGTAGTCCCAGGTGCGGCCGGAGCCGGGCGCCTCCGGGACCGAGGAGGTGTGCGCGGCGACCACCGCGCCGGTCTCGTCGAAATTGCTGAGCTTGAGGGTGATGGCGGCGCGGATGATGGCTTCCTGCCAGTCGACCGAGATCGACAGGCGGCGCACCCACTCCATCCAGTAGTCATGGGTGCGGTCGGCGAACTCGCGGCACGTCGCCGAGAGGTCGCCGGTGAACGGCTCGTCCGGGCCGAACACGAGATGCAGCGCGCGGGTCAGCACGAACGGCGATTCGCCCTCGATCAGCGACAGCGGTGCGTCGGTGGTCAGCCGGATGACGGTGCCATCCTCGGCATAGCGGATGTGGTTGCTGCCGAGAGAGCGATGCCGCAGCGGCTTGCCGTAGTCGCCGGTCGGCCGCATCCGGATGGTGATGCGAGGCAGCCCGGCGACCGGCTCGACGATGCGAAACAGCTGCGGCGGCCGGAACACGCGGCCGAACTGCCGAAAGCGCGGGACAAAATCGGTGATCCGTACTTTGGCGCCCTGATGATCGGTAAGCACGGTCGTGACGATCGCGCTGTTGCGGATATATTCGGATTGGAACTCCGCCATATCGTCGAGCACGATGTCGGAGAAGCCTTTGTCCTCGTGGCCCGCGAGCAACCGGCAGAAGATCGGGTCGCCGTCGAAACGTGGATAGCACCACCAGACGATGCGCGAGCATGGATCGACCAA
>JASHXX010000351.1 GCA_030043335.1 Xanthobacteraceae bacterium | reverse complement strand
GTCGCCGCGATCATCGAGGCCTATCTGATCTACTGGGCGGTGGTCTATTTCGTCGCCCGCAAATGGTTCGGCTTCAACCGCGAATGGGCGGCGCCGCTCGCCTCCGGCATCTCGATCTGCGGCGTCTCCGCGGCGATCGCTGTCGGCGGCGCGATCCGCGCCCGCCCCGTGGTGCCGGTCTTGGTATCGTCGCTGGTGGTGATCTTCGCCGTAGTCGAGGTGCTGATCCTGCCGTTCGTCGCCCAGGCGTTCCTGGCGCATGAGCCGCTGGTCGCCGGGGCCTGGATGGGGCTTGCGGTCAAGACCGACGGCGCGGCGGTCGCCGCGGGCGGCATCACCGAATCGCTCATTCTCGCCAAGAACGCGGCGGCCGGCGTGCGCTATCAGCCGGGCTGGATCCTCGGCACCGCTGCGACGATCAAGGTGTTCATCGACATCTTCATTGGCATCTGGGCCTTCGTGCTCGGCTATATCTGGACCAATCACATCAACGTCAGGCACGACGGCGACAGGGCGAAGCTCCGGGAAATCTGGGAGCGCTTTCCCAAATTCATCATCGGCTTCGTGATCACGTTCTTTGTCGGCCTCTATCTCGCCTTGGGCACGCCGGCCGAAATCGCCAAAAACGTGCCGGCGGCGATCGGCGAGGCCAACACCTTCCGCGTCATCTTCTTCATCCTCACCTTCTTCTCGATCGGCGTCCTCTCCAACTTCAAGACGCTGTGGCAGGAAGGCTTCGGCAAGCTCGCCGCCGTCTACGTGGTCAGCCTGTTCGGCTTCGTGATCTGGGTCGGCCTCGTGATCTCGTGGCTGTTTTTCGGCGGGATCACGCCGCCGCTCGCGAGCTAGCGCATCTCCCAGAAAAGTGGGTACCGGTTTTCCGAAAAGGACATGCGCCAACGTAAGAACGCGAGAGCATGATCCGGAAAAGTGGAAACCGGTTTTCCGAACAGATCACGCTCCAATTGTAATGGCATCGCAGGAGCACATCATGGCCCAGCAATACACCCGCTCCGACCTGCGCGAGGAACTGCGCCGCGCTCCGGCCGAGCCGCTGTTGCCGATCGAGAAGAAACTGGTGGCCTGGAGCCTGACCATCGGGCTTGTTCTTCTGGTCGGGCTCGCCGTCCTCAATCACTTCATCCCGGCGACGTTTTAGTCGCGATCCCTCGCCTCACTGCAACGGCGGGACCAACGCGGCCGTCGGCCGCCGCGCACCGCCGGCGCCGGCGCGGTCTTGACCGCGGATCGCGAATGGCCGAGGTTTCCTTCGAGCGTTTAGTTCACAGATGAACCATATTCGCCGCCGATGACCACGCCAGCCGAACAGGTCCCCGACGGCTTTGCCCCGCACACCCGCAAGAGCCCGCTGACCGATCCATGGGAGCCGCTTTACGCGAAGGTCGTGGACGGAGCGCTCGTCCTCGGCGTCCGTGTCCGGCAGGCGCATTGCAACGCGCGCGGCTTCGCTCACGGCGGTCTGATCAGCGCGCTCGCCGACAACGCCATGGGCCACTCGGTCATCGCCACGATTCGCCAGAAGCAAGGCCATGGCGCGGCCAACGCGGTGACGGTCAGCCTGACGCTCGATTTCCTCGGCACGGTGCAGATCGGCCAGTGGCTCGAAATCGCGCCGCGCGTGCTCAAGGCCGGCAGCAATCTCGGCTTCGCCGATTGCCTCGTCCTGGCCGACGGGCAACCGGTCGCCCGCGGCAATGCGACGTTCCGGGTCTATTCGGCGACGAGCCGCGACTGAGGCGCGGGCCGCCGTTACGCCGTTCCCGGGCGCGCGAACTTTTGTTCTTCACCCGCGAATATTCGTTTGTTATGACCGGCCGGATGCCGCCGAAACCGCGCTTGTTTCACCTGATGTCGCTCGCGCAGCATCGGCTGACGAAGACGACCCATGCCGCCTTCAGGCCGATCGGCATCAGCGGCGCCCAGCTCGGCGTCCTCTTCCTGTTGGAGAAAAATCCGGGCGCCATGCTCAAGGACGTGAGCGACGGGCTCGGCATCAACGCCTCGGCGATCACCGCGCTGATCGGCCGCATGGAGGACGCCGGACTGGTGCGGCGGCGGCCGTCGGACGACGACGGCCGCGCGGTGCATATCTTCGCCACCGCCGACGGACTTGCCAAGATCGCGGCGGTGAAACCGGTCCTGGCCAGGCTCAATGCCCGGCTTACCGCCGATTTCAGCGAGCGCGAGATCGCCACGATCGCGCGCTTCCTCAACGCTATTCTCGAGCGTTTCTAGGCGACGCGACGGTCAGGCGGCACGGCGCTCGGCGACACGCTGTTGCGCATAGGCCAGCGTCAAATCGCCGTCGATCGCCTCGCGAACCGCCTTGATGACGGGCGCCCGCGCGCGCAGCTTGGTCGTGAAGTGCGCCGCCATGTCGATCTTGGTCAACGCCTCGGCGGCCGTGAGCGCGGCGGCGTCGAGCTCGGCGGCGGGCACGGTCCAATCGACGAACCCGGCGGCGACCGCCTCGGCCGGGGGCACCATCTGCCCGGTCGGCACCAGGCGGTTGAAATAGGCCGGCGTCAGGCGATTGCGGGCGATCTCGATCGCGAACCGCGGCACGTTGATCGCGATCGCGACCTCGTTCAGGCCGATGCCATAGGCGCCCTCCGCGGCGATACGG
>JASHXX010000042.1 GCA_030043335.1 Xanthobacteraceae bacterium | reverse complement strand
GCACGCTGAGATGCGGGAACAGCCGTCCCTCCTGGAACACATAGCCGATGCGGCGCCGGTGTGGCGGCACGTTGATTCCGGCGGCGGCGTCGAACAGCGCCGTATCGCCGAGCGCGATCGATCCCTTATCCGGCGTGAGCAGCCCGGCGATCATGTTGACCACCGAGGTCTTGCCGGCGCCCGAGGCGCCGAACAGTGCGGTCGCGCCGCTTAAGGCATCGAAGCGTACGCTCAGTTTCAGCGTGCCAAGTTCCTTCTCGACATTGACGGCAAGCACGTTCATTCCCCGTGGAAGCGGATGGCGGCGCGGCGCGCCAGCCATTCGGAGGCGATCAGTGCCGCGAGCGCCAGAACGATGGCGATCAGCACCAGCCGCGCCGCCGCGGCGTCGCCCCCCGGAACCTGGATGAACGTGTAAATCGCCGCCGAAATCGTCTGCGTCTCGCCGGGAATGTTGGAGACGAAGGTAATAGTGGCGCCGAATTCACCGAGCGCGCGGGCGAAACACAACACTACGCCGACGATCAGGCCGGGCAGGGCGAGCGGCAGCGTAACCGTGAGGAAGACCAGCGGCGGATTGGCGCCAAGGGTCGCGGCGGCGTCTTCGAGCCGGCGGTCGATCGCCTCGAGCGCGAGGCGGATCGGGCGAACCAGGAGCGGAAAGCCCATGACGGCGCAGGCGAGCGCGGCGCCGGTCCAACGGAACGAGAGGACGATGCCGAAATATCGGTCGAGGAACGCACCGATCGGCCCTTTGCGGCCGAAGGAGATCAGCAGCAGAAAGCCGGTCACCACCGGCGGCAGCACCAGCGGCAGGTGCACGAGCCCATCGAGCACGGTCTTGCCCCAGAAGTTCTTCCGCGCCAGCAGCCAGCCGATGGCGACGCCGAACGGTAACGCGCAGGCGGTGGCGACGATCGCGATGCGCAGCGACAGCTCGATCGCGGTCCATTCAGCGGGGGAAAGATTGAGCACGACAGTTCTTACCTAGCCCGCCTGCGAAGGGAGGATCAGGACGTAGGCTTTATCAGAAAGGAGAAACCATAGCCTTCAAAAATCGACTTCGCCGCTTGCGTGCGCAGGAACGTCAGATACTGGACCGCCTCGGGCTTGGCGTTAATGGTCAACGCCACCGGATAGACGATTGGCGGATGCGAATCGTCAGGAAAGACGCCGATGATTTTCACTCCGGGCTCAACCTTGGCGTCGGTCTCATAAACGATGCCGAGTGCCGCTTCGCCGCGCGCGACCAGAACAAGTGCGGCGCGGACATTGTCGGCCATCGCCATTTTCGGCTCGACCGATGCCCACAGGCCAAGCTTTTCCAGCGCGGCCTTGGCGTAAAGCCCGACCGGCACAGCGCGTACATCGCCGGTCGCAATGCGCCCTTGATCGGCGAGCTTGGCGAGATCAAGGCCCGGACCGATGGTCACATCGCCAATCTTGGAATCCTTGGGCGCGATGAGCACCAGGCGATTGCCGAGCAGGTTGACGCGGGTTTGGTCTTGCACCAGCTTTTTCTGCGAGCCGTAATCCATCCATTGCAGATCGGCGGAAAGATACACGTCCGCCGGGGCGCCTTGCTCGATCTGTTTCATCAGCGCCGAGCTTGCCGCGTAGCTGGCGAGCACTTTGATTCCGCTCTTCTTGGTGAATGCGGCGTCGACGTCGTCAAGCGAATTTTTCATCGACGCGGCGGCGAAGACGATGATGGATTTTTCCTGCGCCGTCGCCCAATGCGGCATCGCGACTGTGGCAGCAGCCAGGGTCGCGAGGAGGCGAATGAATCGTAGCACGACGGTTCTCCCAATAGCGCGTGCGCACCCGTGGTACGCTCGGCTGTGCCAGCTAAAAACCACCCGACCGCCTCAGGGAACCGTCGTTCCGGGCTCAAGCGGCGCGCGCTCGGCGAGCCGCCGTCGTATCCGCACAATAGCAACGCTTGGCAGCAGGGGTAAAGCGGCCCCGGCGCTCCGCGAGGCCGCACGTCGCCCGGCTCCGGCGCGGCGTGCTATCCTTCCCGCCATGGCCGAGGCAGAAGTGCTCGAAGGCGACTACGACTACATCATCGTCGGAGCGGGCTCGGCCGGCTGTCTCTTGGCCAATCGGCTTTCTGCCGATGCCGGCCGCCGGGTGCTGGTGCTCGAAGCCGGCGGCCGCGACAATTGGATTTGGTTTCATATTCCGGTCGGTTATCTGTTCGCCATCGGCAATCCGCGCTCGGACTGGTGCTTCAAGACCGAGCCGGAAGAAGGTCTCAACGGCCGCAGTCTCGATTATCCGCGCGGCAAGGCGATCGGCGGCTCATCCGCGATCAACGCCATGATCTACATGCGCGGGCAGGCCGCCGACTATGATCATTGGCGACAGCTCGGGCTCAATGGCTGGGGCTGGGACGACGTGCTGCCTTATTTCAAGCGGCATGAAAATCATTTCCTGGGCGCGAGCGATGCGCATGCCGTCGGCGGCGAATTGCGCGTCGAGGCGCCGCGGGTGCGCTGGAATTTGCTCGAAGCCTTCCGCGCGGCGGCCGAGCAGGCGGGCATCAAATCCGT
>JASHXX010000350.1 GCA_030043335.1 Xanthobacteraceae bacterium | reverse complement strand
CGGCTTCGTCGAAGATACCATCGCCGCGTTCAAGGGCCGCACCATTCACGCGCTGCACACCGAGGGCGCCGGCGGCGGCCATGCGCCTGACATCATCAAGATCGCGGGCTTGAAGAACGTGCTGCCGTCGTCGACCAACCCGACGCGGCCCTACACGCGCAACACCATCGACGAGCATCTCGACATGCTGATGGTGTGCCACCATCTCGATCCGGCGATCGCCGAGGACCTCGCCTTCGCCGAAAGCCGCATCCGCAAGGAGACGATCGCCGCCGAGGACATTCTCCACGACATCGGCGCGCTGTCGATGATGTCGTCGGATTCGCAGGCCATGGGCCGCGTCGGCGAAGTCATCATCCGCACCTGGCAGACCGCGGACAAGATGAAGCGGCAGCGCGGGCGGCTGAAACAGAAGGCGACAACGACAATGTGCGGGTCAAACGCTACGTCGCCAAATACACGATCAATCCGGCGATCGCCCACGGGGTATCGAAGCTGATCGGTTCGGTGGAGAAGGGCAAGCCCGCCGATCTTGTTTTGTGGTCGCCGGCATTCTTCGGCGTCAAGCCCGACTGCATCAAGGCTGGCGATGACGCAGCGCTATTTTCTGTTTTGATGCTACGTCAGGATAGTGGACAACGCGCGGTTGAACTTTCATCCGCGCGTCACCGCGCAGAGTGTTGGTCTGTCACCTGCGCAATCAATCCGCCTCATCGCCGCGACCGGAGCCCGATATTTGAAAGGTCAGCAGGCGTTTGGATAATTTTGCATTAATCGAAGCCCCGGCAGCGGACCGACGCGGCTTCTTCATCTGCTAATAAATCGCCGCCAGCATGCGAGGCGCGCCGGGGAAAACGTCTGAGCCTCCGGCAGACAGGGAGGCCCCGATCGCAAGGTCGGGGCTTTTCCGTTTTTGACCTACTCGAAGCACCCGGTTGCCGGCGCTATGACGGCATCGATGCCCGGCTTCGCCTCTCTTCGCGCCGGTACAGGCATTCATAGTTCAAGCTTGGCAGACGACGGCCAGCCGGCGATGCAAACACCTGTGCGGCGGTGGCTTGCATCATTGCGCCGCCAGGTCCACCTTATGAAAGCCGGCCGCCGGTAATGTTCCGGGACAGCACGCATGGGCCGGCAAATCAGCTACGGCTCGCATTGATCAGAATCAAACTGGTGCACGGCAAAGACAGATAACGACATCGCATTTGGTCCTTTTCCGCCGAGCATGAGGTGAGGAGGGCTTCGCATGAATTTCGACGACTATCTTCGCGACGAAGCCAGAAAATACCGACAATTGGCGGAGCAGGCCGACGATCCGTTGATCAAGGAAGAATTGCTCGAATTGGCGGCGATCTGCGAGGAGGTGGCGAATAATATCGAGGATCGCATGACGGCCGGATGAGGCACGCCAGGCGCGGGGGGAAAATCGCCAAAACACGAATACCGGCGCGATGTGATCCCTCTCGACCGCGCTTCGCACGGTCCCCTCCCCGCACTTCATGCGGGCGAGGATAAAACCGTCTTCCCCGGCCATTTGCACAGATCGGCGATCAGACACTTCTCGCACCGCGGCCGCCGCGCGACGCAGACATAGCGGCCGTGCAGGATGAGCCAGTGATGGGCGTGCAGACGGTAACGTTCGGGCACGACCTCGTTCAGCTTCATCTCGACCTCGAGCGGGGTCTTGCCGACGGCAAGCCCGGTGCGGTTGCCGACGCGGAAAATATGGGTGTCGACCGCGATCGTTGGCTCGCCGAAGGCGACGTTGAGCACGACGTTCGCGGTCTTGCGGCCGACGCCGGGGAGCGCCTCGAGCGCGTCACGGTCGTGCGGGACCTCCCCGCCATGCTCGGAGACGAGCTTGCGCGACAGCGCGATCAGGTTCTTCGCCTTGGTGCGGTAGAGCCCGATGGTCTTGATCAGCGCGCGGACGCGCGGCTCGCCGAGCTTGACCATCTGCTCCGGCGTATCGGCGAGCTTGAACAAGGCCGGCGTCGCCTTGTTGACGCCGGCGTCGGTCGCCTGCGCCGACAGCACGACCGCGACCAGAAGCGTGAACGGATTGATGGATTGGAGTTCGCCGCGCGGCGTCGGATTGGCGGCCGCGAAGCGGCGGAACGCTGCCTCGATTTCGGCTTTGGTCCATTGCGGCAATTCGCCATGGCCCGCCTCGGCGTCGGCCTTGGCCTGCGCCCTGCCGCTCTTGAGGCGCGCCGCCCTGCCCTTGCGGGCGGCGTCGAGCCGCTGCCGGATGGTCTTGCGCGTGGTGTTGCGCGCCATGTTTCCCGTATAGTGAGCACCATGAGCAACGACAACCACGGCTGCCGCGCTGCCGACGCCGCGGCCGAGCCCAAGATCTTCTCGGCGGTGATCACGCCGCACCGCTCGCTGTCCTCGACCGGCTTTCTCGTCCTGATGCTGGCGATCGGCGGCATCAGCTTCGTCTCCGGCATGGTGTTTCTGATGCTCGGCGCCTGGCCGGTGTTCGGCTTCCTCGGCCTCGACGTGCTCCTGATCTACGTTGCGTTCCGCGTCAATTTCCGCTCGGCGCGCGCCTATGAGGAGGTCACCGTCACCGCCTCCGAGCTCACAGTGCGCAAGGTCAATCATAGCGGCGGCGTGCGCGAATGGACGCTCAATCCGCTGTGGGCCCGGCTCGAGCGCAGCGTGCACCAGGAATTCGGCGTCGAACGGCTGTTCCTGGTCTCGCAGGGCCGCCGGCTGTCGATCGCCGGTTCCCTGGGCCCGGAGGAGAAGGCGAGCTTCGCCCGGGCGCTTTCGGCGGCGCTCGGCGAGGCCCGGCGCGGGCCGACACGGACGGTATTTGAATAGCCGATGGCGCAGCGCTAACTGCCTGCCTTCATTGGATATTTCGTCACCCGCCGCGCGCCGAAGGCGATCCAGAAATCGGGTGGTTGGGTGCGGCGCGGCGGCCTAGATGGGATGCAAATGAAGGAGCCAGCCATGCTTTCCCCGGACCGCATCCCCGACATGACCCCGCTTGCCGCGGCCGCCTCCGACTACGAGGTGGTGCGCCGCGCGATCGGCCACATCCGCAATCATTGGCGCGAGCAGCCCGAGATCGAAACCATCGCCGAGGCCGCAGGCGTCACCCCGACCGAGCTGCACCATCTGTTCCGGCGCTGGTCGGGACTGACCCCGAAGGCGTTCCTGCAGGCGCTGACGCTCGACGGCGCGCGGCAATTGCTGCGCGATTCGGCGAGCGTGCTCGACGCCACCTATGAAGTCGGCCTCTCCGGCCCCGGCCGGCTGCACGACCTCTTCGTTACCCACGAGGCGATGTCGCCCGGCGAATGGAAGTCGGGCGGCGAAGGACTGACCGTCCATTTCGGCTTCCACCCTTCGCCGTTCGGCAAGGCGCTGGTGATGGCGACCGAGCGTGGCCTTGCCGGCCTCGCCTTCGCCGACGCCGGCGAGGAGGAGCGCACCCTCGCTGAGATGAAGCGGCGCTGGCCGCGCGCCAATTACGTCGCCGATCCCACGCGCACCGCGCCGATCGCGCAACGGATCTTCGATCCGCGCGAGTGGCGCGAGGACCGGCCCCTGCGCGTCGTTCTCATCGGCACCGACTGGGAGGTGCGGGTGTGGGAGACGCTGATGAAGATCCCAATGGGCCGCGTCGCGACCTATTCGGGGATCGCCGAGAAGGTCTGCGCGCCGGCAGCCGCCCGCGCCGTCGGCGCCGCGGTCGGCAAGAACCCGGTCGCCTTCGTCGTGCCCTGCCACCGCGTCATCGGCAAGACCGGCGAACTCACCGGCTACCACTGGGGCGTCACCCGCAAGCACGCCATGCTCGGCTGGGAGGCCGGCCAGGTCGGGGCGGCGGCGTAGCTCATCCATCGTCGTTGCCGGGCGTGGGGTCCCCGCGACGCTCGCGTCGCAGGGTGCTCCCGACCCGGCAATCCATGCGGCAGTGCCATGCACGCGGCGCGTCAGCATGGACCCGCGGGTCAAGCCCGCGGGTGACGATCAAAAATTCTCACCCCGCCAGCTCCTCGTGCTCGGCGACCGTCGCGTCGGCGTTGAGCCGATAGACGAGCGGCAGGCCGGTCGCGAGCTCGCGCGCGACGATCTGTTCCGGCGTGAGCCGCTCGAGCACCATGACCAACGCGCGCAGCGAATTGCCGTGGGCGGCGACCAGCATGTTGTCGCCGCGAAGGAGCCGCGGCAGCATGTCCTGGATGTAGTACGGCAGGACGCGCGCGGCGGTGTCCTTGAGGCTCTCGCCGCCCGGCGGGGCGACATCATAGGAGCGCCGCCAGAGATGCACCTGCTCGGCGCCCCATTTGGCGCGCGCGTCGTCCTTGTTGAGCCCGACCAGATCGCCATAGTCGCGCTCGTTGAGCGCCTGGTCCTTGAACACCGGAATGTTCTGTTGCCCGATCTCCTCGAGCATCAAGTCGAGCGAGCGTTGGGCGCGGATGAGCGCCGAAGTAAAGCCGACGTCGAAACGAAGCCCGCGCGCCTTGATCCGGCGGCCGGCCTCGCGCGCCTCCCTGATCCCGTTCTCGGTGAGATCGACATCGCGCCAGCCGGTGAACAGATTCTTTTTGTTCCACTCGCTCTCGCCGTGGCGCACGAGCACGAGAATGCGGTCACCCATTCGACTGCTCCATTTCACCTCCCCCTGGAGGGGAGGTCGCCGAGCAAAGCGAGGCGGGAGGGGGTGATTTTCTCGGCGCGACTTCACCCCACCCCGGCGCGCTATGCGCGCCGACCCTCCCCCTCCAGGGGAGGGTCACTAGACATCGCTCAAGCCCAAGACGTCCGCCATCGAATAAAGCCCGGGCTTCTTGCCGCGCGCCCACAGCGCCGCATGGAGCGCGCCGCGGGCGAAGATCATGCGGTCCTCGGCGCGGTGGATGAGTTCGACGCGTTCGGCCGGGCCGGCGAAGATCACGCTGTGATCGCCGACGACGGTGCCGCCGCGCAGCGC